>CAZTAL010000102.1:0-11669 GCA_964611525.1 uncultured Prolixibacteraceae bacterium | reverse complement strand
AATAATTACGATTAGATTATAAAAAAGATTATCTTTAAAATATAAAAAAGGTAAATGATTAAAGAAAAATTTTTAAAATCAATCAGGCCTTCTTACCAGTTTAAGAGTGGTTCAATTATAATGGGATCAGCTGTTTACGGGGATGATTATGAGACTGACATTCAGATATCCCTGCCATTGAAAACTATGAATCGGCATGGTTTGATTTCCGGTGCTACCGGTACGGGAAAAACAAAAACCTTGCAGGTTATTGCCGAAAATTTTTCAAATGTTGGCGTTCCTGTTCTGGTAATGGATGTGAAAGGGGATTTAAGCGGCCTCGGTGCACCCGGAACTACAAATCCCGTTGTGGAAAAGCGCTCAAATATTATTGGGATGGAGTGGAAAGGTAAAGGATTCCCTATTGAATTCCTGAGTATTTCGGATGAACCAGGGGTCAGTTTAAAAGCAACCGTTTCTGAATTCGGACCTGTTCTTCTTTCAAAGATTCTGGGATTGAATGAAAGCCAAAGCGGTATATTGTCGATGATTTTTAAATTTTGTGATGATAAAGGTCTGCCACTGTTGGACATGAAAGATTTAAAAAGTGTTTTAAATTATATCCAGATGGAGGGGAAAGAAGAATTCAGACAGGAATATGGATTCGCGCATACTTCCTCCGTCGGATTGATTATGAGAAGTATTATTACGCTGGAGAATCAGGGAGGTGAAAAGATTTTTGGAGAGCCTTCGTTCGACATTTTTGACTTAATGAGACTTACTCCGGCCGGTAACGGTATAATTAATGTAATAAGGTTAACTGATATGCAGAGCAAACCTGCTCTTTTCAGTACCTTCATGCTTTGCCTGCTAGCTGAGATATTTCAAAAAATGCCTGAAATAGGGAATCCGGATAAACCTGAACTGGTTATTTTTATTGACGAGGCTCATCTGATTTTCAAAAATGCTTCACAAAATCTTATTGACCAACTGGAACTGACTATAAAACTTATAAGGTCGAAAGGGATAGGAGTATTTTTTGTCACACAGTCTCCAAATGATATCCCTTCTGCCATACTTAGTCAGTTAGGAACTAAAATTCAGCATGCTCTGAGAGCTTTTACAGCCAAAGACCGGAAATCTATTAAATTAGTCTCGGAAAATTTTTCATTCACCGAATTCTATGATGTAGATGAGTTAATCACACAAGTAGGGACTGGTGAAGCTCTGGTTACTACTCTTAATGAAAAAGGAGAACCCACTGAATTAGTTCACACCTTGATTCGTCCTCCGTATTCAAGAATGGATATTCTTAATAAACAGGAAATTGATAATATACTTTTCAAATCAGGCCTGATTAAAAAGTACAATGTTAATCTTGACAGGGAAAGTGCATATGAAATTCTTCTGGAAAGGTTTGAAAGTGAACGAAAACAGGAGGCAATGGCCAGGCAGGTTCCTTACAGGGAAAAAGCCAGGACATCACGGGCGGTCAGATCCCGTTCGACCTTTGAAAAAATAATGAAAAGTTCGGTTACCCATATTATTGCATGTGAAGTAGCCCGGGGACTTTTAGGAGTGTTAGGATTAAAATCTGTAAGCAGGTCTTTGAGGAGAAGATAAATTTATTATTTTCCAAACAACTCTGTTTTTAATCTTGGCCATTTCATGTCCATATTTTCCATCGTCTCTAAGACTGTTTTGGATACGAAATAGAGTTTTTGCCAGTTTGTGTCAGCAGGAACTATCTGCCATGGAATGAAATTACACCGTTCAAAAATCCGTTCATAAACTGTCATATATTCATTCCATTTTTTTCTTGTTTCCCAGTCTCCATCATTGTGTTTCCAGTGTTTACGTTTCAGTTCTATTCTCTCTCGCAGACGCTCCTCCTGCTTCTCCAGTGAAACATTAAGAAAAAATTTTAAAACTTTGGTATGGTTGTTTAAGAGCAGCTTTTCAAAATCGTTTATCATTTGATATCTGTTTTCAATTAGCTCTTCATTAAAGAGTTTTTCAACTGTAGGGACAAGGATATCTTCGTAATGTGAACGTATGAAAATTTGTATTACACCTTTTGCAGGTGTGTATTTATGAACCCGCCATAAAAAATCATGTGCATATTCCTCTGGTGTTGGTTTCTTAAAGCTTTTTATAGAAATACCAACAGGATTGCAATATTTAAGTAATCCTCTTGTTAAACCATCCTTACCTGAAGCATCCATGCCCTGGAACACTATCAAAAGACTTTTTTCCGATTCGGCATGCATAAGATATTGTAATTCACCAATCCGCTTTAGTATATTTTTTGTTAAAGACTTTACTTTCTTTTTTTCAAGTGTATCATCAAAAGTTTTATAATCCATAATATAAGCATTTTGTAATTATTTACATGGTTGATTATCCAGTAATAAAATTTTGTTCTTCAAAAGTAGCACATAATTCTGAAAAAACTTTTTGTTACAAACAATATATGAAATTCTCATTCTTAATGGATTCATAGGAGCATGGCAGGAGCAAAAAGCTGAAAATTCCCTTGAGGCATTGAAAAATCTTGCTTCACCGGAAACAAAGGTTTTACGTGACGGGATTATTTTTAAAATACCCTCCCGGGAGCTTGTCCCTGGCGATATTGTAATTCTTGAAACCGGATATGTTGTACTGGCAGATTTAAGGTTGGTTGAGGCTGTTAATTTGAAAATTCAGGAGTCTGCCCTAACCGGTGAATCAGTTGCTGTTGATAAATGTGTCGAAGCACTGTCTGGAGAAGATATTGCAATAGGGGACAGGATAAATATGGCATTTTCAACAAGTATAGTTACTTATGGTCGTGGCACAGGTGTGGTAACAGCCACTGGAATGCAAACTGAAGTCGGAAGGATAGCTGATCTTCTTTCACAGACAGCAGATACGGAAACCCCTATGAGCAAACGTCTTGAAGAGCTTGGAAAGATACTGGGTATCGGGGCTCTTGCTATATGTGCTATAATATTTGTTGTGGGTATATTATATGGAAATTCAGTACTTGATATGTTCATGACTGCTGTGAGCCTGGCTGTAGCTGCTATTCCCGAAGGACTCCCTGCCGTTTCAACGGTAGTATTGGCAATAGGTGTACAACGTATGGTGAAGAGAAATGCGATTATCAGTAATTTGCCCTCTGTGGAAACACTTGGGAGCGCCACTGTAATATGTTCAGATAAAACAGGCACACTGACACAGAACAAGGTGACCTTGCTATCACCGGTAAAGAGTTTGGAAAATTAAGTGAAGATGAGTTAGCAAATAACGTATATAAATACTCTGTTTATTGTTATCACTACCGAAGGATTTTTAGAATTAGTTGAAGAAATGGGTGGAAAAAGTCAATAATTGCATCTTGCTCATTTCATTTTATATTCAATACCAATAAAAATTGTTTCCAGTTTCTTATTTAATAGCTGTCTCTTTAGGGTTTAATTAGAATCAATTTATAAAGTCCGCTGACTGCGTTATGCATGACCATAAAAATAGTCATTTGCAGATATATCACTCGGTTGTAGCGACAGCGTCCATAAATGCAGAAATATTCCATTTGTCTTTCATATTTTCCAGTGATGCGGGATTAACTACCAGCTTATTGGGAACTTTATTTTCAATTCCTATCTCAGTTGTTGGTTTTCCCTGCAGCACATCAGCAGCCATATTGCCTCCCAGACTTCCTACTTCGAAATATTCAGCGCCAAATCCGAATAGTATATTACCATATATATGATATGGATTATTTGTAATCAGCGGTATCTTAGCCCTGTATGCAGCATTAATCAGCTGGTCTATTCCGTTTTCAACAGTATTATCGCCTCCCACCCAAAGGGCTTCAACACCCCGCATAGTAAGTGCCATGGCCGATTCAAGTATCTGTGTTGAATTTTCAATGCCCGTTTCTTCAAGCTCAATTCCAAGTTCCTTACACTTCTTGCGTGCCAGCATTACGCATGCTTCTGAGCAGGTTTCGCTGGTGCACCAGACTGTCCCGACTTTTTTCAGATCGGGTTTCATTTGCAATGCAATTTCAAAGGTTTTTTCAACAGGCTGGAAAGTACCAATACCTACAAGATGGGGCGGATGTTCATCCGGAGCGCTGCCTGTAATGCCCACTCCCGAGGCATACGGATCTGTCACGGCACAGAATATGTGCATCATATCACCCTTCTTGTTTGCATTGGCCATTACCTGTAAGCACGGTGTACTTATGGTGATAACCATATCAAATTTGCTGTTTACGATATTCTGGGCAATTGTATTGGCAACAGCCATGTCGCCTTCTGCAGAAAATCTTTTTATTAAACACGTTTTTCCATTGATATAACCTCTCTTTTCCAATGCGTCGATAACTCCGTTTTCTGTTTCATCAATAACTTTGCGTGAAACAATTTTAAAAATAGCAATTTCGGGAATTTCTGATTGTGCAGCGATTTGACGATTCTCCATGTCAAGCAGCAAAAGAATTCCGGCTGTAACTACTAGCGCTACTACAACACGGATTAATTTTGATAATTTCATCATTGAAAATTAAATAATCATTTGAAAATAAATTTATAGTAATGAGATAGCATTATTAAAGATTAGGTTCTTAACAAGTAGTTGAACTGAATAATATTAACATTTTAATATTTACAAACCGGGAATATTACTAAGCGGATCCTCTATTTCAATCTGAATTGCATTATTTATCAAAGCAAACAGAACATATTGAGAAATAAGCGAGATCAAATCTACCATCTCCGATTTATCCAGTTCACCGCTCCATTTAGACCAGGCATCATCGCGAATAGTACGATGCTCAACCATCTCATCCGTTAACATAAGCAAAGCATATTCCCGTGCAGAAAAAAGAGATGGAACGGGTGAAGTTTTTACTGCTTCCAGTTCATTATCGCTTACTCCATATTCCCTGGCCACGGGCACATGATGTTTCCATACATAATTACAATCGTAAAGATACCCCATTCTCAGAATGACCAGTTCCTGTTCCCGTCCTGATAATCCCATTTCAAGTTTAGAAGTGACCCAATAATCGAGGAAAGAGCCCATAGTTTTGGTACCATACATCAGTGTGCCAAAAACATTAACCGGTGTATAAACTCCCTTTAACCCTGCTCCCGGAAGTCTTTCCAATGTTTTTACCCATTCATTGGGCATTTCACTAATAGGAAGAGGGGGTATTCTGGGCCCTTTTTTAGATTTAGCTTGAATTTCTTTTTCCATAATACAAATTTTTTTTGTTGGTAATACAATATTCGATTTATTTGAAGGATCAACTGTGAGTGTAACTTCATCCACCCTATTCGGAGTATCTTTACTGATACCCTCTCCTCTCGCTAAATATACAAACAAAAGTAAAAGAATTATCAAAGATGACAGAAATTTCATTGAATGATCACTGAGAAGCAATGCAATTTTCATTTTTTTCATAAAAACTTTTGTCCGTATTAACTTTAAATCGGCGTAACCCAAATCGTCAGCCAAACTATGAACAATGTTGGGCTTTTGTATCCCAATTTTCTAGTTGGTTTTGCTGACTGTGGTATGCTATAAATAATTAAATTGAAGCTGGTAATAGATGTTTTGTGTATAATATAAAATTTTATAATTTTTAATTCCCTGCATATTTAGGATTAATTTTTGTGGGTATCGGAGCGTTGGTTATTTTCCGCCAGTTTTCCAGAAGTTTCAGCATTTTATTTAACTTTTCAGGTTCTGCTTCTGCAAGATTATTTTTTTCGCCAATATCTTCTTTCAGGTTATAAAGTTCCAGGTTGTTATTTTCAAAATACTGAATAAGTTTCCAATCTCCAAGTCTGACCGCCGAACCGGGCCGAGTGCGAAAAAGTGGATCTTGGGTCGGATCGCCTTCCTCCAGGTAGGCTTGCAAATAAATGGGGAAATGCCAAAATAAAGGTCGTTCAGCAAATATTTCGTTTCCGGTTAAAACCGGCAGGATACTTTGGCCATCCAGGATTTTACCGGCAGGTTTTTCCACTCCGGCAATTTCGAGCAGTGTCGGGTAAAAATCGAGGTTAGTAACTGGTACATCGGTTTTGGTTCCCGTAGGTACCTTCCCCGGCCAGCGTACAAACATGGGTTCACGAATCCCGCCTTCGTAATAGGAACCTTTACCTGAACGGAGTGGCCACTGTTTGGTGATGCCGTAATGCCCGCCATTATCAGATGTAAATAGGATAAAGGTATTGTCCAGCTTTCCTGATTTTTTCAATGCTGAAATTAATCGTCCGATCTGCGTGTCAAGGTTTTCGACCATAGTAGCGTACTCAGTATTATCATGGCCGTTCCAATGCGGTTTGTTTTTATATTTAGGAAGCAACTCTTTTACAGGATGAATTGGTGTATGCACTGCATAAGGAGAATAATATAAAAAGAATGGCTTGCTTTCAACTTTCTCCAGGAAATCCAGGATTTTATCCATGATTAAATTGGTCAGGTAATAATCCTCTGTTGGTGCCTCAAGAGGAACCCTTTTGTAAGGTGGTAATAGCTTCCCGGATTTCCTGCATGGCAACCGCCAATGTTCTCATTGAACCCCTGTGTAGTGGGATCATCGTTCAGATGCCACTTCCCGGCGTGACATGTCACATACCCTGCTTCTCTCAAAGCCTCGGCCAGGGTATACTGACTATCTGCCAATATAGTATTGTTCGGTATAGGAATTAATTTCCTGTCTTTGCTCTGTCCGCGCTCCGAAGAATCTACCGTGTAAATACCATGTCGTGGCGTCCACTGGCCACTCATCATACAGGCACGGCTAGGCGCACAGTTTGAAGCGGAAGCATATGCATTTGTGAAAATCATTCCATCTGATGCCAGTGCATCGAGGTTAGGTGTTTCGTAGTATTTCGAACCCATAAATCCTACATCGCGCCATCCCATATCGTCGATGTTAATATAAAGAATATTAGGTGGTTGTTGGGCACAAGCACTCGTACTTAGAATTAATGAAAGAAGTAGTTGTTTTTTTAAACGTATCATCTTACTATTTAAAATTGTTTAATATTTATCTCATCTCTCTTAAATTTTGATAACTCCAATTTGTGTTATTAGTTACAATCAATAACCCTGATTTTGAATTAAATTTGGATTACGATCTAGCTCTGTTAATGGGATTGGCCATAAATAAAAGTGATCTCTAAAAATTTTGGTTAAAATAACAGTACCTGTATGTATATTTATCATTTTAAATCCATCATTCTTCTCCTTTAACAATCCCCACCTTTTCAGATCGAAGTATCTCCAACCTTCACATGCAAGTTCGACAGCTCTTTCCCGGCGTATTATCTCTCTTAGTTCATCTTTTGTTTTTCCTTGTTGGATTAGAGGCATTTCAACGCCTGGTCTTTGTCTTACTTCATTTATGGATTCATATACTGCATTCAATGGGCCTGACACTTCATTAACAGCTTCAGCGTATAACAATAATACATCTGAATACCGAAAAAATACCCAATTATTTGGTGAATCATCTCTGCCCTCGAACGTTGCGTCTGACCCTTCAATAGTACCTTTTCGGACGTGTATGCCTGTTTGAGTATGCGCGTAATTGGGCATTTCTTCTGGATATTTTATTTCAACATCATTTAAATTTATCATTGTAGCTCCCGGTCTTATAACGGTCATATCCATTCTGGGATCCTTACGGTCAAATATTGGATTTTCATCAACAATACCATTTTCTTTTGTTTCATACATTTGGATAAGTTCTTTTGTTGGATTGAGCCATGAAAAACCGGTTAATTTATGTGTCACATCTCTTCGAAAATTTGCCTCAAATAAATATTTGCTAAGATAATTATAATTAAATCTCCCAAAATAAGATATTAATGCCCATTCACTCAATGTACCATCCACGGATGGCTCACTTATTCCAGCGCTAAAAACAGGCGTGTTTTCACTAATACCTGAAAGTCAGCGCAAGCAAATGGATTTGCCTAATTTCCAGAATGATGCTGAAATTGTAAATGAAATCTTTGGATGGATTATTAAATGCAGAAAAGAGCGAATTGAATGCCGTTCAAAAGATGAGGCACAATATATTTATATTTTATGGAGTTTTAATTTAATTTAATCTAAATAAATTTTGTCGCGTAATAATTTGTTTGCTAATTTTAAAGCAAAAATATTTTATCATGACAAATCTGAAAATAAATATCAAATGGCTTGACGAGTTATTACCGGAGGGTATTTTGGTTCCCTCATCAACTCTGATAAGCGGGCCGGGTGGAACCGGCAAACCGTTGGTTGAATTTGCTTTCGTAGCCGCCTGGTTAAAAGCTGGAGGTTCTTTAATAGGAATACCCTTGCAGTATCCAAAAGGTGAAATGGTTAAAACAGCCATGAAGAAGCTCTATAGTATGGATCTTAATGACTATCGGGGGAAAATTGTGTATATTCAGTTTGATCCTGATGTCGATGGATTTGAACAAATAGCAGATGATACACTAAAAGCAAATATGGTAAAACCCCAAATATGGGACGAGACTGTTGAAGTGGCTGAAAAAATGGTTGATAAAACGGCACCAGGTACAATGGTATTTGGTTCAGCACTTAATTTGTTGCTTTTTTCCAAAACTTATAAGGAAAGCATGCTTAATAAATTAAGGGACATTCTACAAAATGATAAAAGCCGGACATATGCTTTTGCTGTCAGTACTACTGCACTAGCAAAGGAAATCAGAATACTGGAAAATGTTGCTGACAACCTGATGTTTACAAGAATGGAAAAAACTATGAAACTTTTTCTTAAAGTTGATAGAATGAAAGGAGTTAGTTTTTCAAGTAAAGAAAAAGAAGTGCCTATTTCAAGTGAAATGTTTAAGGAAATAAGTGAAATCGCAGAAATGACACGGAAAACAAGAATACCGGAAATAATGAAAATTTAAGTTTCAGCAGAATAAATAATTATTTACTTCAATAAAATCGGTTAATACTATACTATATATGTTAGAAGTATTAGCAATATATTTACATAATATTTTAAATTATAAGAAAATATGACTGGTCAATCTGGTAACTTTATCTGGATAGCTGTATTTGCAATTCTTGCCGCCATAATTAACAGCCTTGGTATTTTAATTCTTTTCAGATACAGGAGATGGGCAGAAAAAGCTAAAACATATTTTATGTGTTTTGCTGCCGGAATACTGATATCAACTCCTTTGCTGCTTGCTCTGCCCCAAGCGGTTGAAAAAAATTTTTACGCAGGGTTCATGGCCTTGTTGGGATTTCTGTTTATGTTTTTTTCAAATGAGTTAATAAAATATCTAACAAAAAAGGAAGTTCTGGCTTTTGGGATTGTCGCCGCAGAAGGAATCGGAATACATTCTTTTATAGACGGGGTAATTTATACCGTTACTTTCAGTGTCAGCATACTTACCGGTTTATTGGCAGCAACTGGTTTGGTGATTCATGAATTTGCCGAAGGTATTATCACATATACTTTATTCCTTAAAGGAGGAGTTAAAGAAAAAACAGCCATGTTATATGCTTTTTTGGTTTCAGGATTAACAACTCCTGTAGGGGCATTTATAGCCTATCCGTTAGTGAATAAGTTCAGTAGCAGCAGTTTGGGATTAATACTAGGTTTTGTTGCAGGAGTATTGATCTTTATTTCTGCTTCGCATCTTTTACCTGAGGCAAGGGGTGAAGAAAAAAAACATTCCGGTCTTGCTTTCATAAGTGGTGTAGGAGTGGCAATATTTATAGTATTGTCAAAATTTATTTAGTTCGTCTATAAAGTCCGCTGACTACGTTATGCTTGCTATAAAAATGATTATTTACAAATATGGATTTTAGTTTCAATATTTTTAGAAATTAATCTTTTTTAAATGTTTATACTGTTGCAGGATAGTTTTTGAGCAGTATTTTGTCATTTTTTTTCGTGCTTTTCCCGGATTTTCAGGATAAATTTTCAGTATTTCATTTTCGAATTCAGCATGCCTGTCAAACATTTCATTCTCCATGATTTTCCATATTTTTTTTACAGGAGGGGCTTTGTTTATATAATTTTCATCTACCCTTTCTGCCAGGGAAACATAAGACCAGAAGGCATGGCCATTTTGCCTGTCATAAGTTTTTGGCGCTATCTGAAATTGGTGCTCAATGGCAACTGAATGTTTTTTATATCCGAATATTTCAGGGACTTTATTCACTGAGGAAAACCATGGAGAGTAGGAATGAATATCAGGACGGTGAAAAGCCATCCACATTATTGCTCTAATCTCCTTAGGGAGCCAACTCCTCAAGTGATTTATCACACTATATTGTGTATTTTTTATACAGATTGAAGCATGTATTAGATCTTTGGCATTTTCAATACTGCAGATATCCCCGTTCTCAATAGCTTTTTCATCATAGTGAACTCTTAATACTGCCATGACATCCTGAATGGATATTTTTTCTTCAGGTTTGGCCATGGAAGGTAATTCTTCATTGAGAGAGTAGTTTTTCCCTGAAAGGAGATTTATGGCTTTCCATATCCTGTTTACATTGCGCGGATGTGTGAGCGATTCGGGATTGGAATAAGCTTTTGCAAAGTTAAATTTACCATCTTTATCGGAATTATACCATCCACGCTTAACAGCATAGTCAATTATATCAGGAGATACCAAAAAATTTAGTGTATCTGAAAGGTCTATTTCACCAATGGAATAACAATTAGCTACAACAGCGACCTGGTCATCGGGAACGCGCTGTGCAACCCAGTGTTTCCCGTTTACCACGGCCAGCAGCCATCCTTCCTGTGAGTCGGCAATGATATATGTCCTTCCCGAGGATGCATATCCATACTTGTCTATCAACTTTCCTGCCAGTTCAACACCCTCCCTGGCAGTATGCGCTTCCTCAGCCACAAGCCTGCGCAGCCAGTATACTATTCCTCCACTTTTCAGTTCCGGCTTGTCTTCTTTCGAGGGACAACCGTCGGAACCGATTGCCACACCTTTTTCATTCAAGTAGCTATCACATACATCTGATTCAGGTCTGTTTAACCATAAATATCCCAGCGTTTCCTTATTGCGCACCAAACTTCCTCCGTTTTCCAGGTAAACAGATTCTCCCGCTTTATGGTTACCTTGCGGCACTTTATAAAAATTTACCATACGGGTGCCGGTATCTTCATTATGGCCAAAAATTACAGAACCATCCACTGTAGCATCCTTACCTACTACTATAGAGAAACAATCAAAATTTTGCCGGTATTCCCGTTGCGCTTGACTTGTGAAAATTGTAGATACTCCCGCCAGTATCAGGATAATTATTTTTTGTAATGCTTTTGGAAATATCATTTGTTTATGTTTTTATTATTTCACAATATAAGTTTTAAATTTCAAATAAATCAAAAGAACCGGAAATTGTATCTTATGTATATAAGGTATCAATAGTTCAGTCTTCAGATCATGTAAGCCAGATTAATTTTAAACTTGGTATGTATGCTTCTACCAATGTTACCATAGGTAATTCAGGTCATTCCCTTTAAATGGATTCCCTATTATATGTCCTGCTCTTATTAAACCGGACTAATTTATTATTTTTAATACTTATATGAGCCAAGTCTAAAAAGGCGCTTCGCGCCCTTTTTAGGCAAATTTAAAAAATTTATTAAACTGATTTTTAGACATTTATAAAATAACATAAAGTAT
>CAZTAL010000101.1:0-68439 GCA_964611525.1 uncultured Prolixibacteraceae bacterium | reverse complement strand
CTCAGGACTAAAAAAGAAAAAAGCAATGGAAAAAAACATTTCATAACTCCTCAATTTTATTAAACAATAGCTCATGGTTATTGCATAAAATTGGGTTTGTAAACTATAATTTCATCTTCCCTTCAGACTAAAATCAAACTTACTATAGTTCAATTACAAATGAAATACGTAATTTCCACAACATTTTTGTTTTAATAAAAAAAATGAAATATTGATTCTCTGAAACTATATATTTTATAAGCCTTATAGAAGATTCTTATTCTGGGACAGGATGTCCCTTTGTTGAACAATTTTGATAATCTAAATAATATTGGCTGTTTGAATTTTTTTATAATACCTGTTGGAAATTTTTGAAGCACTATATGAAATATATAGTTATATATAATTGGGTTAAGTAAATTATGAATTATTCTCAAATTGAGATAAACTGTTTCTTTTATAAAAATAAAAAATTGCTTCAACTATATTAGTTGTCCCTGTCTTTTCCATTATATTCGAACGGTGTTTTTCCACTGTTCGGCACGATATTTTCAATTTGGCTGCAATCTGTTTAATTTCTAAGCCCTGCATGGAATATTTAAATATCTCTTTTTCCCTTAAAGTGAGTTTCACCACTGCTTTATCTTCAAACTTCCGGTTTGTATAACTCTCTTTACAAGTAATCAAATCTGAAAAGAATATATTATTACCAAAATAATTTGAATGCGTCATATAAAGATCAAACAAAACGGATTTATTATTATTTAAAGGAATACGATTTAATAAGCAATAGTCATCAAGTCCCGAAATACATTTATAAAAATTTGACGAATCATTTTCATTATAGGAAAAATCAAATACATCTGAAATTTTTGGGAAAGTAGTTAAATCTTTCTTCATTCCGGTAAGCCTTGAAAATTCATTGTTAATCATAATGATGTTCTCATTTTTTGAAATACATCTTGCTACCGGTATAGTTTCAAATATATGCCTGAATTTTTCTGAATTATAAATATTTAATTTTTTCCTTTTATTCAGTTGATTTTCAATTTTCTTCAGTAATAATGTCTTATTGTAAGGTGCGATAATAAAATTGTCTATTCCCAGCTCTAGTCCTTTAAGAATAAATTCTTTCCGGAATTTACACATATATAGAAAAAATGGAATGGCCTTGTATAATAAATTTCGCCTAACAATATTATATGCCTGAAAACCATCTACTTTTTTTAATTTGTACTGACAGATTATTAAATCGGCATAACTTTCCTTTACCATTTTGATCCCTTGATCTGCATTAGTTGTTGACAATACATCAAAACTATTATTTTTGAGAAATTCATAAATTTCTCTGAAACATTCATTATCAGACGAATAAATTAATAGGATGCGATTTTTTAAGGTTTCCATGTTTAATTTATAGAATTAAATCATTAAGTTATATAACAGAATGATTAATAATAGTTTAAGTAATGAATTTATGGAATTAATAATTTTTACATAAGACAAGTAATATTTTATCAAAAATTATGTTTTCGAAATAAATTTGAAATAAACGAAAGGGGACAATGATTAATTCAAAAAGTATAATAAACATTTCTCAAGTATGTATTTAATGGTTTTTTTACATTTTTATAAAAAAAAATTTTCAAATTGAAAAGTTTATAAAATTAAAAAAATTTACACCTATTTCAATACGTAATTTTACTTATTTACATAATATTTGTAAAATCTTTATTGTCCTATAGTATTATAATAGCCAGTAAAAGTGTGAATACTTATACGAATATTCCATATTTAAAAATAATTTTATGGATAGATAGAATGTAAAGTATTATTTTGCAAATGCATAATAAAAACCCTGATATGAAACGGGCATATTCTTTTTTAATCAAAAAATAACACAAAAGTGTATGATTAAAAAAAATATTAGAGAATGAAGTGCTTTGTCTTGCCGATACGGTCAGGCAGGCTTATATTCGTTCTCAAATTTTAAATTAATTTATTTTAAGAGAAAATTTTAAACAGATGAATATCTCACATATTGAACACATCGGAATTGCCGTTAACAGCCTTGAAGAGGCAATCTCCTTTTATGAAAATATTTTGGGACTTAAATGCTATAAGGTTGAAGAGGTAAAGGATCAAAAAGTTAAAACTGCCTTTTTCAAAGCAGGAGAAACAAAAATTGAACTTCTTGAGTCCACGTCTCCTGATGGCCCTGTAGGAAAATTCATCGCGAAAAAAGGACAGGGCTTACATCATATAGCATTTGCCGTAGATAATGCGGACGAATCTCTTAAAGATTTGGAAAATAAAGGTATTACTCTAATTGATAAACAATCGAGAAAAGGAGCTGAAGGATTGGATATAGCATTCCTTCATCCACGGGCCTCGCTTGGTGTCCTTACTGAAATTTGCAGCAAGAAGGGGAAAAGATAAGGATAAAAATTTTACAGCATCGACATAATTCCTTTTACATAGCCCAATGATTCCATCATGCCAGGTAGTGGGTCATCTGCATCTGCCTCATATTCAAGCGCCAGAGTTCCTTTATAACGCGACTTAACCACTGTTTCCATAAATGACGGGAAATCAATAACACCCCGTCCGATAATACAGGTGGTACCATTCGCGGAAGGCGCGGTTACATCTTTTATATGAATATCATGAACACGATCGGCAAAATCCTTCAGGTCAAGAACCGGATCACGATTAATTCGTTTTGTATGTCCTATGTCGATGCACAATCCCATACGTTTATCCATATTTTTTATTCGTGTATAGGCACTTTCAGCGCTTGGATATAACTTATCACCCGGGCCATGATTATGGATAGCCAGCTTTATATCATATTTTTTAACTTTTTCTTCTACATACCCGAGCAGTTCATGTGCAGGTACACCGATTATGATATCCATTCCTGCGGTACGAGCATATTCAAAAGCCTGGTCAACCTCATCCTTTGTCTTCATATAAATAACGCCGCCTCCATAAAGAGTGATACTTTTCTTATCGCACAATGAAGCAGCATTTTTTATAGTTCTTTTGTCTGAGTCAAGCGGCAGATGCATACTTTTTAAAGTTATCCTGTTCACTCCGCATCTGAGAGTCATATCCAGAGCTTCCTCAAGTGAAAATTTTCTTAGTGTGTATGATGCCATGCCCAGTTTAAACCTGAATTTTTTCTCTTCTTTTTTACCCTCAGGGCGATATTTAATACCGGGCACTGCTGCTACTGCAATACCTAATCCGGCTGCTCTTAAAAAGTTTCTTCTGTTTGTCATGTTAAAATTCTCTTATCTTAATACTTCTGAAATGTGCAGTACAATTATGATCCTGGAACAGTATCGGAGTTTGGGCAGCCATTCCGAAATTTTCAAATTTTGCAAACTTGCTATCTTTCACACGGGCAAGGAAATCATCGCTGCCTCTGACATATTCCACTATTTTGCGACCATTCAGCCAATGCTGAACAGTATTGTCCGGATTAACAACAATACGCCCGCGATTCCATTCACCCGGTCCGTTTACAAATCTGTTTTCCGCATTAGCAGGGATCAGATCGTATAAAGATGCCAATGTCTGATCCTCATTAAGTCCCGGATAATTTATATCATCGATTATCTGGTATTCAAGACCTATTGATGGCCCATTATTACCAAGGCCGTATTTTATTCCGCTGTTGGCACCTTTTGTAAAGTTAAAGTCAAACTTTAATTCAAAAGGACCGAACTCCTCTTTTGTAACAATATCTCCTCCTTTCTTTTCCGGGTCGCCGCCACTTTCCAGAACGGTCAATACGCCGTCTTTAACTTCCCATCCTTTAGTTGGAAAATCATCTCCACTTGCGCTTTTAAAATTCGCTGCTGAATTTCCATCAAAAAGTAACTTAAATCCTTTTTCCTCCTCGGCTTTACTTAAATTATTGGGAAGCATATTAACTACATAAATACCTTCCGAAGGAGCAGGTTCCAGATTTTCCGTTTTTATACGGATATTTTTCCATTTTATCTGGTGACCCGCATTTTCTTCATTGTTTCCTATTCCGTGTACCTGCAAGGCGATAAATCCTTTCATGGTCATGTTATCAATTAAATGTGCCACAGGTACTCCGTTGATCCATGTTTTGATCGAAGGACCAATGCATTCAATACGATAATGGTTCCATTCATTCATCTTAAAAGCGGATTTAGCATCAGGATTCAACTCTAAGGGATATAACCATCCGCGCCGTGCTTCATCATAAATACCTCCGCTCCATGCACGGTCTGAAGGATCTACTTCACACTGGTAACCATGCACTCGTCCATCCCTGTAATCCTCCCTGCTTTCACTCCTGAACTGAATCCCCGAATTCATAGATTCCTCCAATAACAGATCAACTTCGAAAATAAAATCAGAATATTCCTGTTCGGTACAAAGAAAGGAATTGGGAGTATTAACCACAGTTGTACCAACTATCATTCCGTCAACAACTTCGTATTTCGCTTCTCCGTTTAACTGTTTCCAACCCGACAAATCTTTTCCATTAAAAAGAGAAACCCAGTCATTATCCTTGCTTGAAGTACAACCGGTAAAAACTAAACTTGCCAAAAATAAATACAGAATTTTTTTCATGTCTATAAATTTTAATTTATTTTAATTATGATTTTAAATTTATTACGAACTAATACCGGTTTTGGATGCAAATTAATCATATTTAATTATCTTCCGTGTACGAACACGTTAATGCACAAAATTAGTCATTTTTTTCTTTTTTATCTTTAATATTTTGATATACAAATATTGACTTATTGTAATACCGGTCTTTGAAAAACTGGAATGACATAAACTGACAAAGTGAGTAAAAGGGAAAAAGCATACTTTAACTGTAATTTACGAGGAAAAGAAATAATGATTAGTTATAAAATTTTTATTTTTGACATCCTCAAACTATTTCTTTTTAATTTTGGTATAATAACTATTTTTTATTTTATTCATTTTTCGATTCAAATAAGGTTCAATTATAAAAATTAATTTGCAAAAAAACAGCCATGGATGTAAAATCACACGGTTCATTTTAAAATAAACAGGGAAGACTACGATTATAATTTAATATTGTCCGAAAAATCTTCAAAGGGCTGAAAATTCAATCAGAAATAAAACAAATAAATCGAACACAAACTTTTTTAAAACAATAATATATGAACATCCTCTACTTTAACGATCTCGATTATTCACGGGTAAGTAAGCAATTTGATAAAACTGTTGAATTTTTTAAGAACGATGATTTCAATTCCGCAGAAATAAAAAAATTATCATACAAAGATTATTACAGGGCGAAGCTTGATAATACGAACCGCTTACTTTTTAAATTTGCCAGATATAACGGGCAGACATATATTTTATTAATGGAAGTGATATATAATCACGAATATGATAAATCAAGATTCCTGAGAGGTGCTAAAATTGATGAAAGCAAATTGAATATACTGAAAAGCAAAAAAGCGATTCCAGATAAAGAATTTATTGATTTAAATTATGTAAATCATAATACCGGCAAGTTTCATTTGCTTAACAAAGTATTGTCCTTTGATGATATACAGCAAAAAATATTCGCTGTTAAACCGCCGGTAGTGATTGTCGGTTCGGCAGGAAGCGGCAAAACAGTACTTACCCTTGAGAAAATTAAGTTACTTAAAGGCAATGTATTATATGTTACCCTCTCACCTTATCTCGTTGATAACTCATCCAGGCTTTATTATTCCGATAACTATGTAAATGAAAAACAGGATGTTGATTTTTTGAGTTTTAAAGAATACCTCGAAACATTAAAAGTCATTCCCTGGAAAGAACTTGATTTCAAAAGCTTCAACCAATGGTTGCATCCACGAAAACAGTCTTTCGGTATCAAAGAGAGTCATAAACTGTTTGAAGAATTCAGGGGAGTTATAACCGGAATGGATATATCCAAACCCTTTCTCAGTAAAAAAGATTACCTGGACCTGGGAATTAAACAATCCATTTTTTTGAAAGAAGAACGCCAAAAAGTATATGATGCGTTTATTAAATATCTTGAATTTTTAAATACAAATAATTATCATGATCTTAATATCTGTTCATTTGAATGGCTGAAACACAGTCATAAAAAATATGATTTTATCGTTATAGACGAAGCACAGGATTTTACAAATATTCAATTATATATTGTTCTCAAATCACTGAAAACAGCAGGTAATTTCATTCTTTGTGGTGATTCAAACCAGATTGTCCATCCTAATTTCTTTTCATGGTCCAACGTAAAAACAATGTTTTATAAACATGATATTACTGCCGGAGATATAAACGTACTGAAGACTAACTATAGGAACTCAATAGATGTGACAAACATTGCCAATAAACTTCTTATGATCAAAAATGCCCGGTTCGGATCAATTGATAAGGAAAGTACTTTTCTTGTAGAATCACTGGAAGAAAACAAAGGGGAGGTTAATTTTTACAGCGACACGGCAGCAACACGGAAAAAGCTCAACGACAGCACAAAACGGTCTACAAGGTATGCCCTGTTAGTTATGAACCAGGATGAAAAAGCCATGGCCCGGAAAATATTCAAAACACCGTTGCTTTTTTCTATCCATGAAGCAAAAGGTCTTGAATATGAAAATATTATTCTTTTGAATTTTATCAGTAACTATAGCCGGGAATTCAATGAAATAGCACAAAGTATCACTAAAGAAGACATGGACAACGAAGAATTAAATTTTTCACGCGGAAAAGACAAGTCCGACAAGTCGCTTGATGCATACAAATTCTATATAAACTCCTTGTACGTGGGCATCACCAGGGCGATCAAAAACCTTTATATCCTTGAATCATCAAAGAAGCATTATCTCATGGAATTACTTGACCTGATCGAGACTAAAGAACAGATAAACATTGAAGAAGAAGTTTCATCTATGGATGACTGGAAAGAAGAGGCAAGAAAACTCGAGATGCAAGGTAAAAAGGAACAGGCTGATGAAATTAAAAAGACTATTCTTGAAATCCGAAAGCCTGGCTGGGAACCACTTACAAAAGATAATATCACCAAACTGAAAAAGGAAGCGTTGGACCCGGTTAATTATAATAAAAAGGCAAAAGACCTAATATTTATGTATGCATTACTTTACAACGACCAGGAAATCATATCAAAGCTGGCAGAATTAAAATATAGAAAGGCAGAACATCCTGAATATGAGAGAAATACAATAAACAGAAAATATTACAGTGATTATAATACAGATAATGTTAACGGGGTAAAACAAAAAATCAGGAAATATGGAGTTAACTTTCGGGACCTGTTTAATTTGACACCTTTGCTGGCGGCCGTTGAAAACGGCAGTATGAAGATATTAGATTTTCTTATCAGCGAAAATGCTGATACTGATGTAATGGATAACAATGGCAGAAATCCTTTCAGAATTGCTATAAATAAACTTTATTTTTCACC
This sequence comes from uncultured Prolixibacteraceae bacterium, assembly GCA_964611525.1. GTDB lineage: Bacteria > Bacteroidota > Bacteroidia > Bacteroidales > Prolixibacteraceae > JAAYJR01. Next base: position 60,992 of record CAZTAL010000101.1, on the reverse strand, counting down.
CCAGTCGATATCAAAACTTGAAGATATTTTTCCCCGGATGTTAACTGATAATATCAAGGTCAGGGTAGAAAACCGAATGATAAAGATACCGAACCGGAAGATGGAATATTTTCTGTTGAATATTTTTATGACACTCCAGGATGCAATTATCAATGACCACCGGAAACTTTATGAGCAAAATGGTGTGAAAGCTGCTGAAATAGAAAATGTCATTGCGCAATATCCTGAAGTGATCATGGCAAATTACAGAAAAAAGAGAAATTACATTTCATCAATGTTAGCAAAAAATGAAATCGATAGTAACAATTCATATAATAATGAGTTGTTCCTGAGGACGGAACGGGGCATTTACGCTATAAATCCCGAACTGTCCGTTATGGTGGAAGATAAATGGATAAATGTTTATGAGCTTACAGGATTAAAAAAAATAAAAATATTGACAAAAGAGGAAAAACAACTTCAAACTATAGAAGTATTAATATCTGAAAATGAGATAATTAAACAATCAAATCCTGAATTTGCGGAACAACAGAAAAAATTTCTGCTTGATTGGAAACAAAGAGTGGAAGGTATTCTGAAAGAAAAAGGCAAAAAAGACGAAATAAAAAATTTGGATGCTGAAATGAGGGAAGCAAAGAAAAAAAATAAGGAAAAAGAACGTATGGAAAAAAGACGGCAGAAGCAGGAAGAATTGGAAAGAGAGCGTTTATGGAGGAATAAAGAGAAAGAGGAACGGGAGCGACTAAAAGCGGAAAAACAAAAAGAGGATACGGAAAAACAAAAAAAGATTGATGATATGCAATACAAGCTGCCGCTTTAATATAAATTGAAAATCCGTGTTTTTGGGAATGCGGAAATTTATACGATAGGATATCCTTTGCACATGCATTTATGTCGGGGTAAAAATATGATTATCACAACCTGTACCCTGCACATTGACTAAAATTGTTACCGGACAGTGGTAATAAATTATATATCCGGCTTATTTGATAGTAGTGACATATAACAATAATTCTAAAATATCAAACAGATGGACGACCCGGTTTATTTTGTAGCCATATATTTCCTTCTTGCATTATCAGTCGGGATTTACTCTTATTTTAAAATTAAAACCACTTCCGATTATTATATAGCAGGGAAAAGAGCCGGCTTAATACCTGTTTCGGGAAGTCTTCTTGCTACAATTCTAGGTGGTTCAGCCATTCTGGGCACTATTGAGTTAAGTCAGAGAATCGGCTGGGCAGCCCTTTGGTTTTTATTTTGTGCATCACTGGGAATGTTTGTTCTGGTTCCTATGGCAAAATATGTTCGCCGCTATGGAAAATATACATTGCCCGGACTGCTTGGTCATTTTTATGGAGATAAAGCACAGTTTATTGCATCATTTATAATTCCTGTTGCATGGCTGGGCATAATAGCAGCTCAGATAATAGCGGCAGGTAAAATATTTGCCGGGCTTGAATTTATTAATTATCAATGGTCGGCGATATTTTGCGGAGTAATCTTTATTATATATACTCTTATAGGGGGACAGGTAAGTATCCTGAAGACTGATATTATTCAGTCCTTATTAATAATAGCCGGACTGGGGGGATTAACATTATCTTCATTGAAATCGGGTGGCATAGAAAGTCTGGCAGAGCTGAATTCAGGGGCATTGTTCAACGAATCATTTACATACATTGACCTGCTGGTATTGATCCTTACCTATTCAGTGACTTTTGTAGTCGGCCCTGACATTTATACAAGGATTTTTTGTGCCAAAAGTGAAATAACCGCGAGTCGTAGTATATTAATTGTTGCTTTATTGCTTATTCCCGTTTCATTTGTAATCACTTATCTTGGCATTATTTCCGGTCTTTCAGGTGAAAAAGAAATATTATCTTTTGCAAACAGCTATCTGCCGGGATGGCTTTACGGGCTCTTACTTGCTGCCCTGCTTTCTGCTGTCATGTCATCAGCCGACACAACACTTTTTACCTCATCGTTGATCCTGAGTGAATTACTTTATAGCAAACTGGATGAAAGAAAATCATTGATAATTACACGTATTATTATAATTGTACTCGGAGGATTAAGTATCGTAGTTGCATTGTTCATAACATCCATTTTACAATCCCTACTGTTGGCTCTCACTTTTTTTTCAGGGGCATTTGTGTTGCCTATGCTGGCCGGATTACTGAAACTTCCTGTTGCTAAACGGCAATTAATTATTGCCATATTAGCCGGAGGCCTTGTTGCTTTGTCAGGAAAACTCATTAACCTTTTTGCCTGTCCCATGACAGGGAACCTTATTATTATACTGTCTTTTGTTATAAACGGGATTATACTTTTTATTCCAATAAACCAAAATACATAGCATTCAAATAGATTTTTTGTATTATTGTCAATAAAATTCAGTAGATGAATTGTGTGTGTTCTTTTTAATAATAAAATAACATCTATGTTTTTGGTTAAATAGTAAATATGTGAAAGCGAATCGCCTAAACTGCTTGATACACTCATGCCAGGATTACATTCGTTCTCAAATTTTCAATTAATTGTTTACTGCTAAAAAAATATTAAACGAATGAAAAAATACCAGATTTACCTCATCACATTATTGAGGATTATCGTCGGTTGGCACTTTCTTTATGAGGGTATTGTTAAACTCATAAATCCCTCATGGAGTGCAGAAACATATCTGTTGAGTTCATCATGGATTCTCTCGGATCTGTTCCATAAGATGGCGGAATCTCCCGAAATTTTACAGATAGTTGATTTTCTGAATATATGGGGACTTATACTTATCGGCCTCTCCTTTTTTACAGGATTTTTGGTACGTGTGTCTTCATTAGCAGGATCATTTCTTTTACTTTTTTATTTCATGGCTTCACCACCTGTGCCCGGTCATACTTTTGGTACAGTAGCTGAAGGAAGCTACTTATGGGTAAATAAAAACCTTATAGAGTTTTTCTTACTGATTATTTTTGTGATACTTCCCACAAGATATTTTTTCGGATTAGACCGTTTAATAAAACGTTGGAAAGAAGAAAAAGCAAGTGCTCCAATTCCGTCCGATAAAACAGAAAAGACTTCTCTGAAGCGACGTGAACTATTACGCGATCTGATCAGCGTGCCATTTCTTGGTGCTTTCGCTTATGCATTGTATAAAAAAAATAAATGGGAAAGTTACGAAGAAAAATATTTGGCTGATAATATTGATGCAGTTACCAGTCCCACTTTGAAAAGTTTTACTTTTTCTTCCCTGGACGACTTGAACGGACAGATACCCAAGGGGAAAATTGGCAATATGGAACTAAGCCGCCTTATCATGGGCGGTAATCTCATTGGTGGATGGGCTCATGCAAGGGATCTTATCTATGCATCAAAACTTGTAAAAGCGTATCATACTGATGAACGGGTGATGATGACATTCCAACTGGCGGAAGAATGTGGTATAAATACTATTCTGACTAATCCTGCGCTTGCACGGATATTAAATAAATATTGGCACGAAACCGATGGAAAGCTTCAGTTTATCTCCGATTGCGGAGGTGGTGGTAAGGAAGGATTGGTGGGAGGAGTAAGATTATCTGAAGAGGCAGGAGCAGCAGCCATGTATTGTCATGGCGGGATATCCGATAATCTCGTGAATGAAGGAAAATTCGATGAGATAGCAAAAGCTCTGGAACTTATTAGAAGCTATGGCAAGCCGGCCGGAATCGGAGGGCACCGGCTTGAAACAATACAGGGTTGTGTAGAACAAGGCATTAAACCTGATTTCTGGGTAAAAACCCTGCATCACCATAATTACTGGACTGCTCAAGTTGATCCGGAGAAAAAATCCACAGTTGAAATAGGACATAAAGACAATATGTGGTGTTTCAAACCACAGGAGACCATAGATTATATGAATGGCCTCGATGAACCGTGGATTGCCTTTAAAATACTTGCAGCAGGAGCTATCCACCCTAATGATGCTTTCAGATATGCTTTTGAAAATGGAGCTGATTTTATATGTGTTGGTATGTATGACTTCCAGATGGTAGAGGACTGCAATTTAGCTTTGAATGTATTAAATTCAGATTTTATAGCACATAGGAAAAGGCGCTGGCTGACATGAACAAAAAAAATCCGTTTTCCAATTTAAAATCCACACTTGAGGGCGACTTATTCACTGATAATGTACAAAGGGTACTTTATTCAACCGATGCTTCCCAGTATAGAGAATTACCTTTAGCAGTAACAAGGCCTAAAAACAAAGAGGATATTAAAAAAATCATTGCTTTTGCAAAAGATAATAATACCTCAGTGATACCGCGGGGAGGTGGTACTTCTTTGGCCGGACAAGTTGTGGGAAATGGTATAGTGGCTGATATTTCAAAATATATGAATCGTATCCTCGAATTCAACAAGGAAGAACGTTGGGTAGTTGTTGAACCGGGGGTGGTTCCGGAAGAGCTTAATATTTTTCTTGCTCCTCACGGACTACAATTCGGGCCGGAAACATCAACGGCCAATCGGTGTGTTATCGGGGGAATGCTGGGTAATAATTCCTGCGGAATTCATTCTTTAGTTTATGGGAGTGTCCGTGAACATATACTTGAAGTGGAAGCCGTTCTTTCCGACGGATCTGAAGCAATATTCAAGGCTCTTACAAAAGATGAATTTCATCAGAAGATGAATGGTAATCCAAATCTATTGGAGAGGTCTATCTATCGAAATATTCATGATATACTTTCAAATCCTGTTAACCAAAAAGAGATTCGAAATAACTTTCCTGACCCAAAAGTTACCCGCAGGAACATGGGGTATGCAATCGACTCACTTCTCAACTCTGAAATATTTACCGCAGGTGGTGAAAAATTTAATTTTTGTAAGCTGCTTGCTGGTTCAGAAGGAACACTGGCTTTTTCATATAAAATAAAATTGAACCTTATCTCTCTTCCACCCCGTTACAAGGGACTAATTTGTGCCCATTTTAAAACTCTTGAGGAATCATTGGAGGGAAATCTTGTTGCCTTGAAACATAATCCCCGCGCAATAGAGCTTATGGATGATACTCTGATGCAGTGCACAAAAGAAAATATCGAACAGAGGAGAAACAGGTTTTTTATTAAAGGCGGCCCCGGAGCTATGCTTATGATTGAATTTGCATGTGAAACGGAAAAGGAACTTAAAGAAAAAGCAAGAGCTCTTGAAAAAGATATGCGCTCTGAAGGTCAGGGATACTATTTTCCTCTCATAACTGGTGATGATAAAATTAAACGTGTTTGGGCTTTACGTACGGCCGGACTCGGACTGCTTGCTAATATTCCCGGCGATCGTAAAGTGGTTTCAGGTATTGAAGATACTGCGGTAGCACCTGAATACCTGCCAGGATATATAAAAGATTTAAAGAAAATACTTGCTGCACATCATCTTAAAAGTGTATTTCATGCTCATATCGCTACAGGTGAAATCCATTTTCGTCCTCTCATTAATTTAAAAGATCCGGAAGACGTAAAGCTATTTGATAATTTGATGAATGAAATGGCAGAACTTGTAAAAAAATATAATGGTTCTATGAGCGGAGAACATGGTGACGGCAAGCTCCGGGGTAAATTCATTCCTTATATTCTCGGAGAACATAACTACCAGTTGCTAAAAAACATCAAAGAAATATGGGATGCTGAAAATATTTTTAATCCTGGTAAAATAATTGATACCGGACCAATTACTGAAAATTTGAGAGTAAAGCCGGGAATGGATACACCCGAGATCGAAACTTTTTTTGATTTTTCTGAAAATAAGGGTTATCTGCGAAGTATAGAAAAATGTAATGGCACGGCAGATTGTCGAAAAAGCAAAATAATAGGAGGGACAATGTGTCCTACCTTTATGGCAACACGGGATGAAGATAAATCCACACGCGGAAGAGCCAATATTTTACGTGAATTTTTCTATACAAATGGACCGGTTAAGGCATTTAGCCAAAAGGAAATATATGATATCCTAGATTTGTGTGTTTCCTGTAAGGCATGTAAAAGAGAATGTCCCTCAAATGTGGATATGACAAAGCTGAAAGCTGAATTTATGCAGCACTATTATGATATTCACGGAATACCCTTGCGGTCAAAATTAATAGCGTATTTGCCCAGACTTAATAAATTGGCTGTTTTGATACGACCAATATCCAATATTATGATAAATACTTCTTTTGTAAAAAGAATTATTAGATTTTCAACCAAAAGAAGTATACCAAAATATTCAAAAATTACTCTGAAAAAGTGGGCTGAAAGAGGAATACCTTTACACGGATTAGGTAATGATCGTAAAATTTATTTTTTTAATGATGAATTCACTAATTATAATGAAAGTGACATCGGCATAAAGGCAATTCTTCTTCTTACAAAACTGGGATATGAAGTAAAAATACCCATACATAAAGAAAGCGGGCGAACTTTTCTTTCGAAAGGTCTGGTGCGTACTTCTCAAAAAATTGCCACCGACAATGTAAATCTGCTTAAAGATATAATTTCAGAAGATACTCCGCTGATCGGCATAGAGCCTTCGGCTATACTTGCTTTCAGGGATGAATATCCCGAACTGGTCGGCAAAGAATTACAATCGGTTGCTAAAAAGTTGGGACAAAATGCTTTGCTATTTGAAGAATTTATTTCCAAAGAAATAGCAAATGGAAATATTAAACCTGAGCAGTTTACAAAATCCCCAAAACAGATTCTGTTACATGGTCATTGTCAGCAAAAAGCTGTTGCAAGCACTGAACCCACAAAAAAAATGCTCTCCCTGCCTGAAAATTATTCCGTAACAGAAATATCCTCCGGCTGTTGCGGTATGGCCGGTTCATTCGGTTATGAAAAAGAGCATTATAACTTGTCCATGAAAATAGGTGAGATGGTACTTTTCCCCGCGGTCCGTGAGGCTCAGCAAGACACAATAATTGTTGCAGGGGGAACCTCATGCCGTCATCAGATTAAAGACGGCACGGGAAGAATTGCTATGCATCCGGTGGAAGTGCTGTATGATGCCTGCAATTTATGATTTACTATTTATGATTGATTAGTCCAGTCTAAAAAGGATACAAAGAGCCTTTTTCAGGAAAATTTAAAAAATTATTAATTTAATTTTTAGTTCCTCATCATCAGGAAATATAGCCCCAAGAAAAATAACTTGAAAAAAAGTTACATAAGAGACAGTTATAAAATAATATAAAGTATTAATCAATAAAAATTTTAGTTTTTATACTGAACTCATTGGTGATTTTAACTAATTTATAAAAAAACCTAACCTTTTTATTTCTGAAGCGTAAAATTAAATATCTTGTGAAAATTAAAATTAAATCCCTGCATATAAAAATATTGTTAACAGGCTCAAAAAATTGATTTAGTTCATATTAAAAGAACGTGATAAAATAAAAAAAGAGTATTAATTTTTGTAGTTTGATAAGTATTTACTATACTTGCAACCGAATTTAATAAACTCATCTCCACTTTTTTTGCTCCAAATAATTTATCAAAGCAATAAAAAATAACATATAACAATAGGATTATACTATGTACGACATTTTAGAATTGAATAAAAAACTCGTTCCTGAGCTACGTGATATTGCTAAAAAGCTTAATATTAAACGTACGGAATCATACAAAAAGCAGGATCTTATTTATAAAATACTTGACACGCAGGCAATTTTGGAAGCTGAAAAAAAAGCAAAAAAATCATCTCCAAAAGAGGCAAAAGATCAGAATAAAGAAGACCGTTCGATAAAAAATTTATTACGGAAAAGACAAGATAATTCCAAAGGGTCGGAAGGCAATAAGGAGGAGCCCCGCCGCAAAGGAAAACGTAGCCGGCGTGACCGGGTAGAGAATGCCCCGAAACTCGAGCGTGTAGATATTTCGTCTGAAAAGGAAGAATCTCCTGCATCTGTTACCCCAATGCAATCGAGACAAGAACAAATAAAAGCTATTATCCAGGGTTTTAATCTCGAAAAATCTAAAAATAAGAAGAGCGGGAAAGATGATAATAATAAAAAGAAAGAACAAGAATCCGGTTCTCAAAAAGATACAAAGGAAAAGAAAAATGCTGTTCCGGAAATTAAGAATTCTTCTTCCCATGTCGCTGAAAAAATAATAAAGCAACCTGACAAACATGAAAAAAAGATAAAAAAAGATAAAAAGGAGCAGGGAAAACTTAAATTACAGAAAAACATTCAAAGGGATCAAAAATCTAAGCAACAGCAAGACGATAATAACAAATATTTTGAATTTGAAGGAATTGTAACAAATACCGGGGTATTGGAAATTTTACAGGACGGATATGGATTTTTAAGGTCATCTGATTTCAACTATTTGAATTCTCCCGATGATATATATGTTTCACAATCACAAATTAAACTATTTGGGTTAAAAACAGGAGATACTATCAAGGGTACCATTAGGCCACCTAAAGAGGGTGAAAAGTACTTCCCTCTCATAAAAGTGTTGGAGATAAATGGAAGGTCTCCTGAATTTATTCGTGACAGGGTTCCTTTTGATCACCTGACTCCTCTGTTCCCGGAAGAAAAATTCGAGTTAACGGGTAAAAACCACGACAATTTGTCGACCAGGGTTGTTGACATGTTTGCTCCTATTGGTAAGGGACAGCGCGGATTGATAGTTGCACAGCCTAAAACTGGTAAAACGGTGTTATTAAAAGAAATCGCAAATGCTATCGCTGCTAACCATCCGGAAGTATATATGATAGTATTACTAGTTGATGAAAGACCTGAGGAAGTCACGGACATGGCCCGTAGCGTTGATGCCGAAGTTATTGCCAGTACCTTTGATGAACCTGCAGAAAAACATGTTAAAGTTGCCAATATCGTTCTGGAAAAAGCAAAAAGACTTGTTGAATGTGGACATGATGTTGTTATATTGCTGGATTCCATTACAAGACTGGCCCGTGCCTATAATACAGTCCAGCCGGCTTCAGGAAAAGTACTTTCAGGTGGTGTTGATGCAAATGCACTTCATAAGCCGAAACGTTTTTTTGGGGCTGCACGGAATATTGAAGAAGGCGGATCGCTTACAATCCTTGCAACTGCCCTCACAGAAACAGGCTCTAAAATGGATGATGTTATTTTTGAAGAGTTTAAAGGTACAGGTAACATGGAGTTGCAACTTGACAGGAAATTATCAAATAAAAGAATATTCCCTTCAGTTGATATTCCTGCTTCAAGTACACGACGTGAAGAACTGCTCATGCCTAAAGAAATTCTGGATAAATTATGGATACTCAGGAATTACCTTGGAGATATGAATTCTATAGAAGCAATGGAATTTATGAAAACAAGGTTAATGAGATCCAATTCAATAATAGAATTTTTAGCATCGATGAATGATAGCTAAAGCGAAATATTTATTTTTATCAATTTTAAATTACATAATAATCCATTTTTTGATATCTGGACATTACAATTTCAATAAAAACTGCTAATTTTGTTCCAAAATTTAAATTTTGGAATTTTTCAGAAATGCACATAAAACGTTAACTGAAAGTTCCCAGCCGATAATAAAAAGGGAACTTATTAAAGATGCAGATAAGGATAATAAGCTTATTTGCATAAAAGGATTTCGTGGCGTTGGCAAAACGACATTTCTGTTAGAATATATAAAACGAGAATATATTAATGATAAGTCTGTTTTATATGTAAACCTGAACAATTTTTACTTTACTAAACGGTCTATTATCTCATTTGCAGATGAATTTGTTAAACGGGGGGGACAAATACTTTTTCTTGATCAAATACAAAAATACCCAAACTGGTCTGAGGAGTTAAGACAATGCCACGACCTATTGCCCGGACTTAAAATTATTTTTACCTCTTCTCCCCTATTACCTGTAGCAGAGGATAATCCGGATTTACAAGACATCGTTTGTGAATATCATTTGGAAGGACTTTCATTCAGGGAGTATCTCAACTATTCAACAAATAACCAATTCCGGATATATTCTTTTAAGGAGATTTTAAATAACCACGAAAGACTTGCTCATGAAATTGTGGATAAATTAAGGCCACTTGCCTATTTTAACGATTATCTCGAACATGGATTTTTCCCTTATTTTATTGATAATCCTAGTTTCTATACTAACAGTCTTTTAAAACACATTAACCTTGCTTTGGAGATTGACGTTCCTTATTTGAACCAGATCGAACTTAAATATTTATCAAAACTGAGAAAACTTTTGCATATCATTGCATCAGAAACTCCCTTATCTCCCAATATAAGTAAATTAGCCAGTGATGTGGAAACATCGCGGGCAACAGTTATGAATTACCTGCGCTATCTGGGAAATGCAAGGCTAATCAAATTGCTCTATGCTAACGGAGGGAGTGAGGAAATCAAAAAACCTGACAAAATTTACATGCATAACACAAATTTATTGTATGCAATTTCACCGAATAATACTAAAAAGTTAAATTTACAACATACGTTCTTTTACAATCAGGTTGGTTATAAATTAACTGTTAATAGTTCAACTAGAGCTGATTTTTTAATAGACAACAAATATCACTTTAATGTTAACGGGATTGAAACAAAATCTGAGAAAGACATTTTTGCAGCTGCTGATATGATCGAGGTGGGCAAGAATAATAAAATTCCATTATGGCTTTTCGGATTTTTATACTAATAGAAAACAGAAATACTAATAGTTTGAATTAAAAAGAAATAAAATGACAAAACAAAAAAAATTCATCACATGTGATGGTAATTATGCTGCATCTTATATGAGCTATATGTTCAGTGAAGTGGCATGTATTTACCCTATTACACCATCCTCAACTATGGCAGAGTATGTTGACGAATGGGCTGCCTCAGGAAAGAAGAATATGTTCGGACGTCCAATCAGGCTTGCTGAAATGCAAAGTGAAGGAGGTGCTTCGGGTGCTGTACATGGTGCTCTTCAAGCAGGTGCATTAGCAACAACCTACACTGCATCACAGGGATTATTGTTAATGATACCAAATATGTATAAGATGGTCGGGGAACTGCTTCCTGCAGTTTTTCATGTTAGCGCACGTGCTTTAGCCGGTCATGCTCTGTCCATTTTTGGCGATCATAGCGATATTTATGCCTGCCGTCAAACAGGATTTGCTATGATAGCTACCGGATCGGTACAGGAAGAGATGGATTTGGCAGGTGTTGCTCATTTAGCAGCAATTAAATCAAGAGTTCCGTTTTTGGTCTTCTTTGATGGGTTCCGTACGTCCCATGAAATTCAGAAAATTGAAGCTATTCAGATGGAAGATATGAAACCACTGGTTGACCAGAAAGCGCTGCAGGAATTCCGTGACCGAGCACTGAATCCTGAACACCCTGTTACACGCGGCACTGCACAGAATCCGGATATTTATTTTCAGTCAAAGGAGTCTGCTAATAAATTCTTCGATGCAGTTCCTGATATTGTAGCAGAATATATGAAAGAAATAAGTAAGATTACAGGCCGTAATTATCAGCCTTTTAATTATTATGGAAATCCTGATGCTGAAAATATTGTCATTGCAATGTGCACAGCAACGGATACTATACGTGAAACCGTAGATTATCTTAATGCACAGGGGAAAAAGGCAGGAATGATCGCGGTACATCTTTACAGGCCGTTTTCACCAAAATATTTTTTACAGGCAGTTCCCAAAACAGTGAAGCGTATTGCTGTGCTCGATAGGACTAAAGAGCCCGGATCAAATGGTGAGCCGCTCTATCTGGATGTAAAAAATGTCTTTTACAACAAAAAAGATGCTCCTGAAATCGTTGGAGGACGTTTTGGACTGGGATCAAAAGATACTACACCTGCCCAGATACTTTCAGTATATGAAAATCTGGAAAGAAAAGAGATAAAAAATGATTTTACGATAGGAATTGAAGATGATGTCACATTCAAATCTTTGCCAAAAAAACCTGAGGTGGATATGACTCCAAAAGGTACATACCAGGCAAGATTTTACGGATTAGGATCAGACGGAACAGTAGGAGCTAATAAAAATTCTATTAAAATAATAGGTGACTCCACCGATAAATATTGTCAGGGTTATTTCCAGTACGATTCAAAAAAATCAGGAGGTTTTACCTGTTCTCACCTACGTTTCGGTGATGAACCCATCCGCTCAACCTATTTGGTGACAACACCGGATTTTGTAGCTTGCCATGTTCCCTCTTATATCAATAAATATGATATGTTACGAGGTTTGAAAAAAGGAGGTTCTTTTCTGTTTAATTCCATTTGGGACGAAGAGGAAACAAAACGCCGCCTGCCTGATCATATGAAAAAATATCTGGCCGAGAATGAGATTAATTTTTACATCATTAACGGTACAAAATTAGGTGAGGAAATTGGATTGGGCACACGAACCAATACAATTATGCAGTCGGCTTTTTTCAAAATAACAGAGGTTATTCCATATGAAATGGCTGTAAAAGAAATGAAAAAAGCTATTGACAAATCATATGGAAGAAAAGGAGAACAGATTGTCAATATGAATTATGCGGCTGTAGAAGAAGGCGGCAAGAATGTTCATAAAGTAGAAGTACCCTCAGAATGGAAAGATATTGAAATTAAAGAAACTGATGGCCATACCGACCGTCCGGAATTTATTACAAAAGTAGCTGACGTAATAAACGCCCAACAAGGTGATGATCTGCCGGTATCTGCGTTTGTTGGTGCTGAAGACGGAACATTCCCTGCAGGAACAACTGCCTATGAAAAACGTGGTGTCGCTATCAATGTGCCTGAATGGAAACCAGATCTATGTATTCAGTGTAATTTGTGTGCTTATGTTTGTCCCCATGCTACCATTCGTCCTTTTCTTCTCACTGACGAGGAAGCTAAGGAAGCACCTGAAGGAACTGTAACTTTGCCTGCCAAACCTTCTAAAATGTTTGAAGGATTGAATTATCGTTTGCAGGTCAGCGTTCTTGACTGCACCGGTTGCGAAAACTGCGTTGATGTCTGCCCTACAAAAGAAAAAGCCTTGGTTATGAAGCCACTGGACACACAGCGTGACGAAATAGAGCGTTGGGATTACATGACAAATAAGGTATCCCTGAAAGAAAATGTTGTGGACAAAAGCAAATCGGTTAAAAACTCACAGTTTGCGCAACCCTTACTTGAATTCCACGGTGCATGTGCAGGTTGCGGAGAAACTCCATATGTAAAATTAATTACTCAATTGTTTGGAGAACGTATGATGATTGCAAATGCTACGGGATGTTCATCTATCTGGGGAGGATCGGCACCATCCACACCATACTGCAAACATTCGGAGTCAGGACATGGCCCGGCCTGGGCAAACTCACTTTTTGAAGACAATGCCGAATATGGATTCGGCTTCTCAGAAGGAGTAACTGCTCATCGTAACCGGATAGCTGATATCATGACTAACGCTATAAAAAACGGAGTTACAGATAAGGAAAAGGAAGCATTCGAATCGTGGCTTGAAAATAAAGACAATGCTGAAGGATCCGTAAAAGCATCAGCCGCTGTAATGGAGGCAATAGCCGATAGCGAAAGTGAATACGCTAAAGTTATAACCAGTCTGAAACAATATTTGGTCAAGAAATCCATATGGGTATTCGGAGGTGATGGCTGGGCATATGATATAGGATACGGAGGCCTTGATCATGTAATGGCAAGCGGTGAAGATGTAAATGTACTTGTGCTCGACACAGAAGTATATTCCAACACAGGAGGTCAGTCCTCCAAGTCAACACCTATAGGTGCAGTGGCAAAATTTGCTGCTTCCGGTAAAAAGATACGTAAAAAAGATCTGGGAGCGATGCTAATGACTTATGGATATGTTTATGTTGCACAGGTAGCAATGGGAGCCAGCCAGAATCAGTATCTGAAAGCCCTCAGGGAGGCAGAGGCTTATCCCGGACCATCTATTATTATTGCTTATGCTCCCTGTATTAACCACGGTTTGAGAGCCAGCATGGGAAAAACGCAGGAAGAAGAAAAAAAGGCAGTGGAATGTGGATACTGGTCTCTGTACAGGTACAATCCCCTGCTTGAAAAAGAAGGTAAAAATCCATTCCAGCTTGATTCAAAGGAACCTGACTGGAATAAATTCCAGGATTTCCTTAATGGCGAAGTAAGATATACTTCATTGAAAAAAACTTTCCCTGCCGAAGCTGATAAATTATTCACAGAAGCAGAAAAAAGTTCAAAATGGAGATATGATTCTTACAAGCGACTGGTTAATATGGATTTCTCAAAAAAAAGTGATTAGCCACTTAGTGGATTTATAAATTAAATTTGTAAATTGTAAATCCTAAATTAGAAATAATAAATTTATTAGCCCTTTATTACAGGATGTAATATTAAAGCCGGTGTAATTTATTGCACCGGCTTTTTAGTGTATATATTCCATCACTACTTAGTCCTTGTCTATGAAGTAGAGAGTCTAGTTTAGAAAGTTCGCTGACAAAGCTTGTGAAGCCCGAAAAATGTGAGTTTACTATTCGTAAATGACCATTTTGAGGGCAAGCATAACACAGTCAGCGGATTTTATGGACAGACTATACTTACCTGTTTAATTCAACAGACTAGAATAGTTATTAGAGCCTTGCTACTGATATTCTTACTTTTTATGGCAGAATATTTTTGACTGTCTTCTGTGGCTCTTCATTAATAGGGATTACAGCAGATAAAATTTTTATTCAACTTTTTTAAACCCTGTTTGGTTCTGGCTTGTCCAGGTTAGGTTAAAGCCCTTATTTGATGAAGTATTCTTAGCCGCAGCATTAATGTTGCGGTAAAAATTATTGTTGCCAGAGAATTAAATATCATCTACCGTTCCTGTTTTTTTGCTTCATCCCAGTATTTATCCATTTCCTCTAAAGTCATTCCCTTTAAATCCTTTCCTTTATTTAAGGTTTCGCTCTCTATGTGATTAAACCGTTTTATAAATTTTAGATTAGTCCTTTCAAGAGCGGATTCCGGATCAATATCATATAAACGTGCAGCATTAACCAAAGCAAAGAATAGATCACCAAATTCAGCTTCCGTTTTATCCTTGTCCTCCTTTTTTATTTCATTGCTTAGTTCCTCCACCTCTTCTTTTACCTTATCCCAGACCTGTTCAGGTTCATCCCAGTCAAATCCAACCCCGCTAGCTTTTTCCTGGATACGATTTGCTTTAACCAGTGCAGGCATATCTTTAGGAACTCCTTCCAACACACTTTTATTACCTCCCTTTTCTTTCAATTTCAAAACTTCCCAGTTTTCTTTTACCTTTTTTGAAGAATTATTTACATCTACATCACCAAATACATGTGGATGCCGATATATTAGCTTATTATTGATGCCCTCCAGTACATCCCACATATCAAAAGCTCCTTTCTCCGAACCGATCTTCGCATAAAAAGCAATATGCAGCATCAAATCTCCCAACTCCTTTTTAATTCCGTTCATATCCTTCTTCAGAACAGCGTCTCCTAATTCGTATGTTTCCTCGATTGTCAGTTTCCTTAGAGATTCCATAGTCTGCTCCCTGTCCCACGGACATTTTTCACGTAACTCTTCAATGATATCGAGTAATTTTTTAAATTGATCTGATTTTTTTTGCATGGATATATTTTTTTTAGAATTGACAAAATTAAATAATCTACGTTGGTTTATAAACCTTTTTTAAAAATTAGTTGGTCAACTATTATAATGAATGTAATTTTGAAGTGAATAAATATTTAAAATATCGAATTGGAAAAACAAATTTATTTGGAAGGCATTGATCCGTTAGATTTTTTTGGAATCAACAATGCAAAAATAGACCTCATAAAAAATTTATATCCTAAACTGAAAATTACAGCTCGCGGTAATTCACTGTATATAAAGGGCGAAGATAAATTAATCAGCAACTTCGAAAAAAAATTTGCACTGTTATTAGACCACTATTTACACTATAACGTATTAACCGAAGAAACAATTCTCCAGATCTTTTCAAAGGGTATCTCTGTCATGGAAGAAGAAGTGGCAGCAGATAAAGATATTATCGTTTTCGGAAACAGTGGAAGGCCTATTCGTGCAAGAACCCCAAACCAACGTGCCCTTGAAGAAGAAAGTATCAGAAACGATTTAATATTTGCTATCGGCCCTGCCGGTACGGGTAAAACTTATACTGCCATTGCCCTTGCTGTAAAAGCCCTTAAAAACAGGGAAATAAAACGGATAATCCTCAGTCGTCCCGCTGTTGAAGCCGGAGAGAATCTGGGATTTTTGCCGGGCGATCTTAAGGAAAAAATTGATCCTTACCTGCAACCGCTTTATGATGCACTACTGGATATGATTCCTCCGCGTAAACTTGAAGATTTCATAAGAGACGGCATTATACAAATCGCACCATTAGCGTTCATGCGGGGACGAACTCTCAACAATGCCTTTGTAATACTTGACGAAGCCCAGAATACTACAGTCAATCAATTAAAAATGTTTCTTACGAGGATGGGCCTGCATGCAAAATTCATAGTAACCGGTGATATTACCCAGATCGACCTTCCTAAGCGAAGTAATTCAGGACTGCTTTTTGCTTTAGGACTTCTCAAAGATATTAAATCAATTTCAGTTGTCCGGTTTAATAAATTTGATATTGTTCGCCATAAATTAGTCAGGGATATTGTACAGGCCTATGAAAATTATTATGAAGAAAAGAAAGAGTTAAAAGACAAGGCGAATAAAGAAAATAATGATGAAAAAAATAATTCCATAGAATAAAAATCACAAAACCGGGGCAGATCAGAAATAAACCAACATTCGTGCATGACTATACTGGTGAAAAGCAAAAGGAAGTTACCAGACTTAATGGGCGGATTAATCAATTAATAACATTTGTCCATTATTCTGATTCTATTTCATCCCTTCTGTTTTAAACTGAGTAATTATAGGCAATAAATTGTTGCCAAATGATGGATAATTCAATAAATAAAGTATCAATGAATAAATTAAAGTTATTTATATTTGAACCATGAAAACTTTTTGGACTCTATTATTGTTCCTAATAAATAAAGAATAAAAACATGGACCAGGCATTAACAAAAACAGATTTTCATTTTCCAAGACAAAAAAGTGTATATCATGGAAAAGTCCGTGATGTTTATAATATAAATGATGATATGCTTGTTATGGTTGCCACTGACCGTATATCTGCATTCGACGTAGTTTTGCCGAGAGGTATTCCTTATAAAGGCCAGGTTTTAAACCAGATTGCCAGCACATTTCTTGATGCTACCTCTGATATAGTTCCTAACTGGAAAATAGATTCTCCTGATCCCAATGTTACATTAGGACATATATGTGATCCTTATAAGGTGGAGATGGTAATACGCAATTATCTTTCAGGGCATGCCTGGCGGGAATACAAAGCAGGGAAACGCATTCTTTGCGGAGTGCCGCTTCCCGAAGGTTTGGCGGAAAACCAAAAGTTGCCGGAACCTATCATTACTCCTACTACCAAAGCCAAAGAAGGACACGATGAAGATATAACCATGGAAGAAGTAATTGCCGGTGGACTTGTTAGCAAGGATAAATACAAAAGACTTGAGGATTATACCTTTCAACTTTTTCAGAGAGGTACGGAAATGGCCGCAAAAAAAGGGTTGATACTTGTCGATACCAAATATGAATTTGGGGAAAGAGACGGGGAAATCTACCTGATAGACGAAATACATACCCCTGATTCTTCACGCTATTTTTATTCTGAAGGATATGAAGAAAGGCAGGCTGCCGGAGAAAAACAAAAACAATTATCCAAGGAATTCGTCCGTGAATGGCTCATAGAAAATGGATTTCATGGCCAGGAAGATCAGGAAGTCCCCAAAATGACAGACGAATTTGTAAATTCTGTATCTGAAAGGTATATCGAACTTTATGAACATATTACGGGTGAAAGATTCAGAAAATCAGATACTTCAGAGCTTAGCGACAGAATTGAAACTGCCGTTACCAAATTTTTAATGGGTCAGGTATAACATTTAAGCTAAAATTATATTTTAAAAACATTTCTTTTTAAGAAATTTTTTCGGAATTTGCATTATTAAATAAAAATTCCGGAAAAATGAAAAATTTGTTGCTTAGACTTCTCTTTCTTTCTTTTTTTATTACAGTTTTCCAGACTTGTAATGAACCTTTCGATCCCTCTTTAGAACCAATGCAATGGGATCAGCCACCGGGTTTAACCATTGCCATAGAAAAAATACAATCCGTAATGGAGATTCAGGATAAAGTTACTGAAGCTTTTTTCAGAAATCCTGAGGTTGTAGGAACAGGAACCGGCGTCGACGAAAAGGGCAATCCTGTTATCGTGGTTTATACTCTTTCAGATGTTGAGCAGATCTCTGATATGCCTCTTGAAAATATAGGCAGGGGAAATAAGCCAACTGCTTTACCGGCTTTTATTGAAAATATAAAGGTAGTACCAAAGGTTACCGGTATGTTCAAAGCATACACAGATCCTACCGCCAGATTTGAACGACCTGTACCTATTGGTGTTTCAACCGGTCACCCCGACATTACTGCGGGTACTATTGGTTGCAGGGTTAAAGATGATGCAGGTAATGTTTATGCACTAAGCAATAATCATGTTTATGCCAACAGCAACGAAGCATCTGACGGAGATAATGTTTTGCAGCCAGGGCCATCTGACGGTGGTAGTGATCCTGAAGATGCAATTGGCACACTTTACGATTATGAACCCATTAGTTTTTCTGAAAATAACATTATGGATGCTGCAATAGCGCTATGTTACTCAACTACTCTGGATTACTCTACAGTGGATGATGGATATGGAACTCCTTCTGCGACAACTATTTCATCAGCAGAAGTGGGACAAATAGTTCAGAAATACGGACGTACAACAGGCTTGACGCAGGGAGAAATAGCAGAAATAAATGTTACTGTTGATGTATGTTATCAAAGTCGGGGTCCGTTCAAGTGTGTTAAATTGGCCCATTTCGTAGATCAAATTTCGATAACTCCCGGTACTTTCAGTGACGGCGGTGATTCGGGATCTCTTATTGTAACGGATGATAGTAATAATCCGGTGGGACTTTTATTTGCAGGAAGCACGGAAAGAACTATTGCCTGTCCGATAGATCCAATCCTGTCAAGATTTGAGGTCACTATTGATGACGGAACCGGTGGTACTGTGAATTCTCCACCGACAGCGGACTTCACCTATTCTGTAACAGAGTTGACTGTTAATTTTACAGACCAAAGCACCGACTCTGATGGTTCTATCATTTCCTGGAGCTGGAATTTCGGGGATGGAAGTACTTCGACTGCTCAGAATCCGAGTCACACTTATGCTTCAGACGGAACTTATAAGGTAACTCTTACAGTAACCGATGATGACGGTGCTACAGATATAGCTTCGGAATATATTACTGTAAGCGGACAGACTGCCGGAATTACCATAACAGAAATTGTTCCAGGATCCGCCCAAACCGGAACTTCGGTAGATGTGACAATATATGGATCAGGATTTGCATCAGGCGTTACGGTAGCTCTTGAAAATGGGGATGGCCCTGCTCCGGCTATAACTATTACTGATGTCACTACAGACGGAATACAAATTACAGCTACCCTCACTTTTAAAAGCGGCGGACCGCCGAAAGACCGTTACTGGGATGTTCGTGTGACAAATCCTGATGGTTCTTCTGCCGTTTTGGAAAATGGTTTTACTGTAACTCCTTAATAATAAAAAATTACTTCAAGGCAGTGACCTGAAATATCACATGGAGTTAGCTATATAAACGTATAAATTTCCGAACCAAAAGTCGGGGTATTAAATAAAATTTTATAGAATAAAATTTCCACAATACTTTCGCACCTTGTCTTATCATGATAGAAAGGATTTGGTACGAAAGTATTATTATAAATAAAATGAACACGATAGAACAAGTGCTCAAAAAACACACTGATGAGTTAATGGGTATTCCCGGAATAGCCGGCACAGGAGAAGGTGTTTGCAACAAAAAACCATGCATTAAAATTTTTGTCACCAGACTTTCAGAGGAATTGATAAATAGAATCCCCGAAAAACTGGAAGGCTATCCGGTGATAATCGAAGAAACAGGTATGTTTAACGCTTTATAAAATACCTGGCAACTATAATCCCGGCTATCAAAAAAACAGGTGATACCGGTAAATACTGATTTAATGTACCTTCCAGAGTATCCGAAAAATTTGAATATTTCCCGAGATTATAGCAAAAAAAGCTATCAGGGGCGTAGTAATGATCAGCAAAAAGCTCAATAAAAGTTCCTTTTTATATTTTGTCCTAAAAATCTTCATTTATTACCCTCCTTATTTGAATATCCGGATTTCCCATCCTTACCCATATTATATATAAATGTTGTTGCCCAACATGAATATGTTAATGTAATTGCAAAAACAGCTAAAAATATTTTGTTATACTCTAATAAAAATGGAGTAATGGTAATTTTTTAATAAAATTATGGGCATTTTTTAAAAAACGGTCAAAGTAGTTTAAAAATATAATGAGTGTTTGCTAAGAGCGGGATAGTAATCCTGTAAAAATAAATTTTTACCCTGAAGTTGTGTGTAGTTTTTTTTCAATCATTCTCTTTAAGTCGATTTTCAATATCCATATTTTGATGTAAAATCCTTATGATTTCAATTATGTTATCTTCTGTCGTCTTACAGAAAATTAGATGCGATTTAACTTTTGACATTTTATATCCAACTCGAACGTAGTCCATTTTTCGACATAAATCAAAATTGTCAACTATATATTCAATCTCGTCCATAATCAGATTGTGATATCTATCTGCCTGTTCTCTTGACCATTTGTTTAAAGTGTAAAGCCATATTTTTTCCAAATCAGAAATAGCTTTTTCACTTATCCGATATTTTTTAATCATAAGTATTTATGATGTAAATCAGAAAGATGTTTATTTGCATCAAAATTCTCAATCATTGCGCTATTTTCTCCTTCAATCAATGCGTTTCTTAATTCTTTAAGTTTTTTCTCTTCTGATTCCAAAAGTCTTAAGGCTGAACGTACAACTTCACTTGCAGAACTATACTTCCCAGAGGCAATAGATGAACTTATAAAATTCTCAAAGTGTGAGCCCAAAGATATTGATGTATTTTTTCCCATTTTATAGTATTTTAATCTCAAAGTTACCAAATTTTGGTAACCTAATCAAAAAGATACTTGAAAATCTATTGTTAATTTATTTGAAAACAAATTTAAAACGCACCATATCAATTGGTTACGGTGTTTTTTAATTACAGACAACGTAATGTGCATGCGTTTAATCACATTTATATCCCTATTATTTTTACTTTTACCACAAAATAAGTGAGTTTTCTTAATGGGACTTTTTATCCTATTATCTGCTAATAATAATATATTTCCCGACAGCGAATGGATACTTATAAAAATAATTCCTAAAAGATCAATAATCAAATTCTACAAACTTCCCTAGTTTTAAATATTTATCGTAAAGCCTTTGATATTTTTCAACATTTTCAGGGATGGGATGGTATTCTGTTTCGATCCCGCTTCCCATTTTATTTTGGGCATCAAAGGTTGTAGTATATATCCCTGAAGCAACGGCAGCCATCATTGCAGCACCAAGAGCACAGGATTGCTCCGAGCGGGCAACTTTGATAGGCATATTTAAAACATCAGCCACTGTTTGCACGACAAAAGGGGACTTTTTAGCTACGCCACCAAGTGCAATCACTCCGTCTATTCTTACACCTTCTTTGATAAACCTGTCATTGATTGCTTTTGAGCCAAAAGCAGTGGCTTCTACCAGAGCCCGGAAAATACGTGGTGCATCCGATCCGAGGCTAAGACCGGTAATTGCACCTTTTAATCCTGCATTAGCATCAGGAGTACGGCGGCCATTCATCCAGTCGAGTGCTACTATTCCACTCTCTTCTATAGGAATTTTTGCCGCTTCATCACTGAGTTTGGCAATGATACCCGACGATGTATCATCAATAAATTTTCTCTTAGTTTTTTCATCTATTAAGTTTGATTCCTGCAAAATATTAGTCAGTGGCCATTCAAGTAACTGCTTAAACCAATTATAGATATCTCCAAAAGCTGACTGACCGGCTTCTAATCCGATCAGTCCCGGAACGATGGAACCATCAACTTGTCCGCAAATACCTTTGACCAATTTATCTCCCAGTGCCTCCTCAGGCGCTATAAGCATATCGCAGGTGGAGGTCCCCATGACCTTAGATAAATAATAAGGTTTTATTTCGGCTCCTACCGCTCCTATATGTGCATCAAAAGCACCTGTTCCAATTACAACCGATTCTGGTAATCCTAATCTTTTTGCCCAAAAAGTAGTAAGTGTACCGGCCGGAACATCACAGGTAAAAGTTTCTTTATACAACCGCTCGCGGAGTCCCGATAACATAGGATCCAGTTTAGAAAGAAATTTTTCTGAGGGAAGTCCCTCAAATTCTTTATGCCACATAGCCTTATGACCGGCAGCACAGCGACTTCGTTTCAAGGTTTTCGGATTCACATTGCCGGTGAGTATAGCCGGAATCCAGTCGCAATGCTCCACCCACGAATAAGCAGCACGGTAAACACCCGGGTCTTCACGGATAACATGAAGTAATTTAGCCCAAAACCATTCAGAAGAATATATACCGCCTTCATATTTAGTATAATCAATATCCCATTTATGAGCGAGTTCATTAATCTCTTCCGCTTCTTTCAGAGCTGTGTGGTCTTTCCACAAAATGAACATTGCATTGGGATTTTCCACGAAACCGTCTGTAAGTGATAAAGGTGTCCCTTTAATATCAACTGCTACAGGTGTTGATCCTGTAGTATCGACAGAAATTCCTGATACTTTCCCGGCAACTCCGGCAGGCGCTTGCTTCAGAGCTTGGACAACAGTATATTCCAATCCTTCAAGATAATCCCTCGGATGCTGTCTGAAACGGTTTTCTGACGCATCACAGAACAGTCCTTTTTTCCATCTCGGATAATTAAATACAGAACTTGATATCTCTTCTCCTGTCTCTGTATTCACAATTAATGAACGTACCGAATCAGTCCCGAAATCCAGACCTATTGTATATTTTTCATCCATATATTTAACATTTATAATTATTTCTGTCCGTAATAGCTATCTTTCCCATGCTTTCTCATGAAATGTTTTTCCAGAAGTGCCGGACTCATAGTTGCGCGATGGTTCAATATAAGGGTATGATAAGCCATTTTAGCAACTTCTTCCAATACTCTGGCATTAAAAACTGCATTATCCGGATCGTTTCCCCATGCAAAGGGACCATGGTTATTAACCAGTACTCCCGGTACTAAATCGGGGTTCCTTTTTCTGAATGATTCAACAATAATTTTTCCCGTCTCAATTTCATAATTACCGGAAATTTCCGTACTTGTCATTTTCCGGGTACATGGTATTTCGCCATAAAAATAATCTGCATGAGTTGTTCCCAGATGCGGAATGCTCAATCCGGCCTGCGCCCAACTTGTTGCCCATTCTGAATGAGTATGAACAATTCCTCCAATGTTTTTAAACTGTCGGTATAACACCAGATGAGTAGGTGTATCGCTTGAAGGTTTAAGACTTCCTTCAATAACTTTTCCGTAGAGATCAAGTACAATCATGTCCCCTACCCTCATTTTTTCATAAGGAACTCCGCTCGGTTTAATAACGATCATTCCGGTTTCACGGTCAATACCGCTGACATTACCCCATGTAAAAATAACTAGACCGTGTTTCCACAAATCAATATTCGCCTGAAACACTTGTTCCTTTAACCGCTCCAACATTAAATATTATTTTTTTAGGTTCCGGCCAGACTGCAAATCCGCCAACCGGTACCATTTTAATGAAAATTTATTATGCAATTTGATAAGTAAAAGTAGCATTTTATTTGTTTATTCAAAAAATTAGTTTTGTCCGGATGCAGTTTAAAATATTCTGAATAATTTTCTGTAAAAACAGAAGAAGTATAAATCAGTAATCAAAAAAAAAATGCTGAAAACCATTCAGCATCTTTAAAATTAATTATTTTCAAGGGTATCATATGGAGAACTCGCATATGTTTTTATCATGATCATAGGTGATTTTACAATCATGCTTGTTTCATTTTAAATTTTTAGGGTTAATTTTGAAAAAAATTTACTTTATGAGAATTGATATCCTCACAGTCGTACCCTGGATACTCGAAAGTCCTTTAAATTACTCAATAATTAAACGGGCAAAAGATAAAAAGCTGGCAGAAATATTCGTGCACAATTTGCGTGACTTTACCGAAGATAAACACCGCCGTGTTGATGATTATGCTTTCAGCAAGGGGGCTGGTATGGTAATGGCTATACAGCCCGTTGAAAATGCTCTTTCCTTTCTTAAGAAACAAAGAGAATATGATGAGATCATTTACACATCTCCTGATGGTGAGTTGTTCGATCAAAAACAAGCTAATGTTCTTTCCCTGAAAAATAATATCATTTTGCTCTGTGGTCATTATAAAGGAATTGACCAAAGGATACGGGACCATTACATAACAAAGGAAATATCGATCGGTGATTATGTTTTAACAGGGGGTGAACTTGCTGCAGCAGTTATAACAGACAGCATCGTAAGACTTCTGCCGGGTGCTATTTCCGATGAAACCTCGGCCCTCTCCGACTCTTTTCAGGACAACTTGCTTAGTCCCCCTGTTTATACACGACCGGCAAACTATAAAGGAATGAAGGTACCTGATGTTCTCCTGAGCGGGAACGACCGGTTAATTGACGACTGGAAGCACCGGCAGTCATTAGAGAGAACAAAAAAACTGCGGCCTGATATCTATAAGAAATTTTTGGATTCGGAGAACCATTAATGAGTCTAGTATCTCTGGCATATTGTGTTATAGGGACAATAAGAGCATATCTTTTCATGAGGGGTCTGCATAAATTTATACTCTGAAGAAAAAATCTCCGAAATCAAAATTTTAAGTTTGTTGACGAACTCTGCTTCAATATACTGAAAATAAAGATTCTCTTTATTAAATTTAATTTCAGGTGAAAATTTTTCTTTGAATAATTCCCTTAAACCATAAATAACAGGCTTAAGTGGATATTCATCCCCTGTATTTTCCTTTAGAATAAAACAGTATAATAAGGCCTGAAATATCTCTTTTTTGGGCCTTTCAATTTCTTTTTCAAAAAGCTGGCCGACTTCCTCAAATGCAAATGACTCAATATTTCCGGTCTTATAATCAAGTACCCGCAAAGTACCGTTAATCATATCGATCCTGTCTATCTTGCCGCCTAAGAATATATTTTTCTGTTTGCCATTGACATTTATATTCAACTTGGTATGATAATTTTTTTCAAGGGCAATAAGCTTGAACGGAGCAAGCCGGATATCTATATCCAACAACCGCTTAAGAAAAATTTTGATATTCTCAAATATTAAAATTGTTTTTCCACGAGGTTTTTCCAGATTAACATGATCACTGTGCTTGAAATAGTGTTTATTGATTGCTTTTAGTATTTCGCCAGCGATTAATTCTTTATTATTTCTAATCTTTTCCAGGTCAGATTTATTAATTTGCTTACCAACGAATGGCTTATAAAGACATTCAACAGTCTCGTGAAAAATATTCCCGAATAGAGGACTGTCGATTTCATCCTTAACCTCATCCGGCTCCGGTAACTGGAGTATATAACGAAAATAAAATCTCAGACTGCACTGCAAAAAGATGTTTATAGCAGTGGGTGAAAGCGGATTATTTTTAGTATTATTTTGTAGTAAAATATCTGTTACACAGGATGTTTTAGGAACTATTACCGGCGGTACGGGGTCGCTAAAGAAAGAAAAAACCAGATTTTCCATATTTACGCTGAAATTCGAATCATACAGCAACTGATAACCGTAACGGCTGAGTTCGCCGGTGTTTATTCCCTCCTTAAGGGTACTGTAAGTGGCAGTGATATTCTCCGCCCTATTGATCAACCTGTAAAAGTAATAAGCATACATGGCATCCTGCTCATCTATTCCCGGCATACCAAATCCTTTACGTATACTATAAGGAATAAATGATGGTGCCGTGAATTTTCGCGGCCACTTGTTTTCATTAAATCCCAGTATAATAATATTTTTGAAATCAAGACATCTTGTTTCAAGTATCCCCATAACCTGAATTCCCTTAAGCGGCTCTCCTTCAAAAGCAACCGAAAGTTGTTCGAGATATTGTCCGAACAACCTGAAATATACTGCCTCACTTAATTCAATGCCTTGCTCTTTCTGTGCGGTTACCACTACTGCCTCCAATTTTTCCATAGCCTGGAAAATTGCATATATGACCTCAGTTAGTAACTGGTTCTTAGGATCGGCATCTTTTACAGTTTCATATAAGGTGGTAAGTATTTTTATAAAATATGAGCTGAGGTCATTCACCTTCCCAGGCAGAGTAAATATAAGCTTGTGAATTTCAGAAAAATCAATCTCATAAAGAGGAACAGTCAACCGGTTCTTTTCTTTAATATTATCTATAAATTCATTCACCTTTTCAGTCTCGATACCACTGAGCAACTGATGATTCAGAATATCGGTAACAAATCTGTGATAAATAACCACATTATTTTCATGGTCAGCTTTCCGGTTTCGGAATATATTTACCAAAAGCAAAAGAAATCCGTAAACGACCGAATCTTTTACAGGATAACCCATCGTAACATTAACAGTTTCAATATTTTCGGGAATAGCGCTCAATGCAGGAAAAAGCAGTGACTCATCGGCAAGTATTATTGCAGTATTGTCAAATAGGTCTTTGTTGCCATGATCAATTTTATTCATAAATCCAGGAATCTCCTGTGCCTGTCCGTAATTTGAAGATACTGCCACCAACTTTATATTTTTTTCTTTTTCAAAAAAATTATTATTGATATTAAAACCGGAAGGAGGAAAGAACTGCCTTATATTTTTTCTCATGAACTTACCTGCTTCATTTGAGTCATCCTCAAGGTAATAATGGCTGTAATCCCATAAAAATTCAGCTTTGTTTTGCTTCTGTAAATATGAAAAGAAGGCTTCTTCGCAATTATTAAGGGCATTTAATCCAATGAAATAATATTTTTTATAACTGAAAGAAATTTGACTGATTCCCTTTTCTTCAACAACTTCACGATGGATCATACCGCTGTATCCGATACCTATATTTTTCAATACTTTTTTAAAATCGCAATAAACCGGATAAAGCTTATGCCAGAGAGAAACGAATCTTTTATTGTGTTTTTTTCTGTCTGATCCTCCTAGTGAACTCCAGAAACGGACTAATGCTTCCTTTTGCTCCGGAGTCAGATAATCGAAGAGTGATTCTATTTCTTTGATATCTGAAATATTGGTAAAAATATCTTTTGCATTTACTAAGTATAGATCAATATCATTAAAATCTGACAAAAGAACTTCACCCCAAAAGTAAAATTCATCGAAACTTTCTTCCGTCGAAACATGATTTTTAAAAATATTATATAGTATAGATATGAGGTGTAACTTTTCTCCGAAGACAAGTTTTGAATGATCGGAGATCAATGTGTTTACCTGGGTAATATATGGAGTAATTACAGGACCTGACAAAAATTTTTGGAGATAGGAATAAAAAAATACTCCTGCCCTGCGGTTGGGAAAAACAAGACAAATATCATTCAGATCATCTGCATGTTTATTATAAATATATTTAGCACAGTGGGACAGAAAACGATCCATGAATATGAAATTTTACCGAATATAATGAATCAAATTCATTTTAAAAAAGAAAAAATAACACTAAAATATTCTCGTTTCATTAAAATATGTCATTTTTGTGCTGTTATAAATAAGACTCAAGATATGCAATTTATATATCCTGTATTTTTATTTGCCTTGTTAGCCGTTGTAATACCAATACTGATACACCTTTATAGTTTCAGGCGTTATAAAACGGTCTACTTTAGTAATGTAGGATTCTTAAAAGAAATTAAAAAGGAATCCCGAAAAAAAACAAGACCCAAACATATTCTGATATTAATTGCAAGAATATTCACCATCATTTTTCTCGTTTTTGCTTTTGCCAGACCTTATATACCACATCCGGGCAGCGAACATGGCAGCGGCAGGGAGACAGTTGCTGTCCATATAGATAATTCCTTTAGCATGAATGCCCTTTCAGAGAAAGGCAAACTGCTTGAACAGGCACGAAATAAAGCAGTGGAAATTGCCCGGTCATATCCTTCTGGAACAAAATTTAAATTGTATACCAATGATTTGGAACCCAAACATCAGAATTCATTTAACAGTGAACAATTTATTAAAGAGGTATCAGGTATAAAAGAATCACCTGTTACTGTGCCTCTTTCCATTATCTATAACCGTTTCGAACTGTATAATAAGGGTTATGAAAACAATAGTCCCAAAACCATATATTTAATTTCAGATTTCCAAAGGAATATTATAGACTTAGATAATTTTAACGAAGGGCGAGTTTCCTGTTATTTTTTACCTCTAATGCCGTCCCTGTCTCCCAATCTTTATATAGATTCCTGTTGGGTGGAAGTACCGGCACACGGACTTAAACAGGAAGAAAATATTTTTGTTAAAATAAAAAACAAATCAAATGAAGATTACAGAAATCTTCCTCTCAAACTTTATCTGAACGATTCATTAAAATCAATTACAAATTTTTCCGTTAATGCCAACAATGAAATAACAACGCGGTTGAAATATTTAAATGTTTCAGAAGGTTTGCAAATGGGCAGGATTGAAATAACTGACTATCCTTTTACACATGATAACACATGGTATATAAGTTATTATGTAGAACCCAAAATGAAAACGTTGGCTATATTCAATAATAAAACCGGCTCGCAGGAGGGACTTATTTATTTATCTTCCCTATTTGGAGAGGATGATTATGTATCCATGGAAACCATGAATATACAAAGCCTTCAAATTAGTAAACTAGCAGAATTCAATACAATTTTCCTGATCAACATTGAAAATTTTTCCAGCGGTTTTTTAAATGAACTTGCTTCAGCAGTCAGCAACGGATCATCTGTCGTATTATTTCCCAACACTAATTTAAATCCACTCACGAATAATGTTTTTCTTTCGAAGTTTCGATCAGCTCTTGTAACAGGAATTGATTCCGTAAGTCAGAAAATATCGGGCATTAATTTTGAGAACCGTTTTTTCGAGAATGTTTTCTCTGAAAAAAAAGAGGATGCAATTTTACCACAAATTGACCAGCATTTAAAATTTAAAAAAAGTATTCATACGAACGAAACTAATTTACTGTGGTTTCAGGATGGTAATAAAGCTCTCTCTGTGGCACCATACAACAACGGAAAAGTATGGGTCTTTGCTTTTTCTCTTGAGAAGAAAAATGAAGAATTTGCCCGCGACATTCTTTTTGTCCCCTCCATTTACAATATTGTGCTTAACAGTCTTCCTGATCAGCAAATTTCATATACTATTGGCAGAGACCAAATCATTACGCTTCCTAAAAAAATGAATATTAGCATGGAATCAAATATTGAGATTGAAAACCGGTTTACGGGAAACAGCTTTATTCCCGGACTAAACATCACAAATTACGGAACCCGCATGGATATTAATAACATGATTGAAACTGCCGGTCATTATCTGGTAAAAAACGGAAGCAAAATATTGCTTTCACTGGCTTATAATTATGACCGTAATGAGTCTGACTTGACATATTCCAGTAGTGAGGAAATTTCCGAAAAAATAAAAAACTTAAATCTTAAAAATATTTCGTTGTTAAATAATGCAGAAAGAAACTTCGAGGAAGTATTTCGGCAAATTAAAAGTGAAAAGGAACTTTGGAAGTGGTGTATAATTATTGCTCTCTTTTGTATCCTATCCGAAGTACTAATCACTCGCTTGTGGAAGTAACATATTTATACTGTCCCATAATTCTCTTACGTACAATATCATAATCACGTTGGTAGCTTATTAATGATACTCCCTGATTCATGTAGCCGCCAAACCTTGTGACTTTCTCGAATCTGTAATCCCCCTGTATTAATCTTACATCCAGATATGGCAGACATTCATTGAAATCTAATCCAAACTGTCTGATAGCACTCAGAAAGTAAAAGGCCACATCATATCCCTGCATTCCAAAATTATCGGGTTCAGTATAGAAATTTTCCTTAAATTTTTGAAAAAATCTGATTGTAGCCGGATCATTGAAATCAACCCAGTAAGGTGCAATATAATGCAACTTAAGATCATGAAAATATTCAATATCAATACTATTGAATTTTTGATACCAATTAAAACCAATAAGGGTTATGGAATAATCATCAGAATGATTATCAATATTTGATAGGGCAATACTAAGGTCACCTTCATTAAAAGAGGGGATAAATATTACATTCTCTTTTTCATGAGAAAGGATACGGCTGAATCCAAACGGACCTTCTTCTTCAAAATCGTAAACATTATATGTAAAACCATTTGGTTGTCCCCAGTAACCGGAACTAAACAACTTTTCGCGCACCCTATCTGTTATTTTAGTCATCTCTTTATTTTCGCTTTTACCAATTTTGAATATAATAAAATTACTGTTAAAATATTCCTCGGCTATTAATTCGGCTGTTTTATAACCAAGAAAATCTCTTGTAGGATTGACTTGGTAAAAATGCTTATTAGACCTTAGTAAAGTTAAATTTGCTGCTAATGGGGAAACCATCGGTATACGGTTCTTTGCTGCTATTGCTGCAACTTCCCTTTGTAACTCCGGGTATACAGGACCAATTATCAAATCTGTATGTAAAAATTTTTCATCATAGATGTATTGTCGGATTGAATCGACACTACGCTGTGTATCGTAAACATTAAGATGTATTTGCATCCCTGTTTTCTCCAATGAATTCACCGCCAGTAAAACTCCTTCATAAAACTCCAAAAAGTTCTCACTATCATCATAAAATCCATGAAACATTTCTTCTGGTTCTTCCTCTTCAATGATTGTATCTTTAATATCAAGCTCTGTCTCTTGGATAAGGCTGTCTTCATAATAATCAGGAGCGTTAGTTTCTCTGTTAAGAGTATCATTGGCAAAGGTGAAAAGAGGCAGAAAAAGTGCAACTTCATGTACTCTGTTTGTAAAAATTTGCCTATTAAACTGACGGCACCCGGTAGGTATTTTTTTAGGTAGTTCAATATCATAATAATTATTTTTATACCCGGAACTTTCTATCTGTATTGAATCTTGATCTTTTGTAATCTCTTTCATGAAGCTGACAATCTCTTTATCAGGTTTGCGGGGTATAAAAATTGTTTCACCGGCAACAAGATTCCTTTCTTCCAACACAGGATTGAATTTTTTTATTTCCGGTATTGTAATATTATAACGGGTGGAGAGTCTGAACAATGTTTCACCGGATTTTACAACATGTTTAATAAATGCATCTTCATTTACCGGTTTTACTTCTTTATATTCATTTTTCTTAACAGGTATTTTTATTGTCACTCCAGCTGGAAATTCCTCTTCCAAAAAGGGATTAAGGGCTATCAGCTCTTCTTCTGGCACATCATATTTATGTGAAATTCCCCAAAGGGTTTCTCCTGACAGAATTATATGCTCAAAAAATTTACCGGCAGAAGGGGGAAAATGTTTATCTTCAGTACTAGGAAATATTTCAGTTTCTCTTTCGACTAATTCAGGCGGAACAGGCTTTTCTTCACTATAATCTTCATCCACGGGAAGATACACTATGCTACCGGCCTTGAGATTCCTGGCACCTGGATTATAAAAAAGAATTTCACTTACTGAAATATTATAACGACGGGAAAGTGAAAATAATGTTTCCCCTGAAGTTACTTTGTGTTTAAACAGTTGGGATTTCTCTTTTTCAGCCGTGATCTTTGGAAGTAGTTCCGGTTCTTTTGGAGCTATCTCTTCAGGCTTTTCCCACCTGGGAATGCGAACTCTGGTTCCTTTTCTAAAACGCTTGACTTCAGGATTGTATGCATAAAGCTCCTCTACTGTTATTCCATATCGTTTAGCAATAAAATAAGGAGTTTCCTTTCTGGAGGTTATAACATGAGATTCAAAAGTGACAGGGTCTCCTTTCTTATATACAGGTTGCTCCTCAAGATCAGCTTCTTCAGTATAGGGTATCTTAATTATATCTCCTACTTTCAGTCCCTCTTTAATTTGTGGATTGTAAAAAGCAAGTGACAGGCTATCAATATTGAACTTCTTTTCTATTGAATAAATAGTTTCTCCGGTACGTACCTGATGAATTATGAATTTTTCCCCTTGTATAACTACTATTTCGTTCTCCCTGATTTGCTGTCCATCCGCTCCATTACAAAAAAAAAGGAAAACAAAAAAACTAAGTAAAAATTCATAAAACTTCATTAAAGCCTGCTTTTAAAATCCTTCAAAAATAATAATAAATGCTATAGCTATAACCAATACAAATTATAATTTATTATTGATGAATTTGCTTTTATTAGTATATTTTGTTATCAGATATCAAAAGTAATGAATAAAATATCGTTTTAAAATATTGATATTAAAAATTTCACCCCATGCAACCAATTCTTAACATCCTAAAATCCAATTTGTCAATAATAAATTATAAATCGTAAATCGTGACATTTTTAATTTTTTTGCCTAAAAAAAAGTAACAAATTTTATCTGTAATTTATACTTTTGCCTCTGTAACATATTATGAAAATTATTAATGAATCTGGCCACAAAAGGGTACGAAGTATCTTTTATAAAATTTATTATATTGATTATTAATTAGTTACAAAAAATTATAAGTATTTTATCATACAAAATTTTACTTTATATACTGAATTTATAAATGGGAGAAAAAATTTTAATCCTTGACTTTGGTTCTCAATATACCCAGTTAATTGGACGAAAAATACGGGAATTGAATATTTATTGTGAAATACATCCATTTAACAAGTATCCTGTAATCGATAATTCAGTTAAAGGTATCATCCTTTCGGGCAGCCCTTTTTCAGTGCGTGATTGCAACGCTCCCCGACCGGAATTATCAGAAATAAAAGATAAGATTCCTTTGTTGGGAATTTGTTATGGAGCTCAATATTTGGCACATTTTTCAGGAGGCGAAGTAACTCCTTCCGGTTCAAGGGAATATGGAAGGGCACAACTTATTTTTATTGATCATAGCTGCAATTTATTTAAAAACATAAATCTAAAAAGCCAGGTTTGGATGTCACATGGCGACACGATCACTAAACTTCCTGAAAATTATAAATTAGTCGCTTCCACTGAAGATGTAAATATTGCTGCTTATAAAATTAACGACAAATTAACATATGGTATACAGTTTCATCCGGAAGTATATCATACCGAACAGGGCAAACAGCTTTTAAAAAACTTTGTCGTAGACATATGCAGTTGTAAGCAAACATGGACCCCCTCCTCTTTTATTGAAGCTACCGTTAGCGAGCTAAAAAAGATAATCAGGAACGATAAAGTTATTCTGGGACTTTCCGGTGGGGTTGATTCATCGGTAGCAGGACTGTTACTTAATGAAGCTATTGGAAATAAATTAACCTGCATTTTTGTAGACAACGGATTATTAA
The DNA here is from genome assembly GCA_964611525.1 of uncultured Prolixibacteraceae bacterium. Lineage (GTDB taxonomy): Bacteria > Bacteroidota > Bacteroidia > Bacteroidales > Prolixibacteraceae > JAAYJR01. The sequence continues at coordinate 27,384 of CAZTAL010000101.1, read as the reverse complement.
GGAAAAATGAATTTGAGACTGTGCTTCATTCTTATAAGGATATGGGATTGAATGTCATAGGAGTTGATTCAAAGCAGAAATTCTGGAATGATCTTAAAGGTATTGTTGATCCGGAAGAGAAAAGAAAAATAATCGGAAAAAATTTTATAGATGTTTTTAACAAGGAAGCTCTCAAAATAAAAAATGTAAAATGGCTGGCACAAGGTACTATTTATCCTGATGTTATCGAATCGGTTTCAGTTAATGGTCCCTCTGCAACGATCAAATCACACCATAATGTCGGGGGACTGCCTGAAAAAATGCATTTGAAAGTGATTGAACCTCTGAGGTTGCTTTTTAAAGACGAAGTGCGGAAGGTTGGGAAGGCCCTTGGAATTAAAAGGGAACTGCTCGGACGACACCCATTTCCTGGGCCCGGACTAGCAATACGAATACTGAGTGATGTCACTCCCGAAAAAGTCCGTATGGTACAGGAAGCAGATGACATTTTTATTAAAGGATTGAAAAAATGGAAATTATATGATAGTGTATGGCAGGCAGGCGTGATCCTCCTGCCAGTTCATTCGGTGGGTATAATGGGAGATGAACGTACATATGAAAATACAGTGACATTAAGGGCTGTGGCTTCGACTGACGGGATGACTGCTGACTTTGTGCATCTTCCTTACGAATTCCTGGCAAAAATGTCAAATGAAATTATTAATAAAGTTCGCGGAATAAACCGGGTAGTTTATGATATAAGTTCAAAACCTCCTGCAACAATTGAATGGGAATAACCGTTTTGTTTAATAAATTAATAGAGATTGGGAAATCGTAATGATCGAAGATTTCTATTACCGGAAATTATTGCGGCAAAAAATAGAAATAAGCTTAAAGTTTAATGGCACAAGACTTGTTACCTATTAAAATTTATACTTACAGAGTAAAATGGCTATTTTGCTACAGCCTCTGTATAATGTTATTAAATTAGGTCCGGCATTAAAGCCGTTATTATAGAAATATGAAAAATGACTGAAATTAAAATGAATAAAATAAGTGGGATGTAAGGGGTAAAACCACTTCAAATAAATATTTTATTTAGGGTTTAACAGATAAAATGCCTTAAAATAAATAATTGATTATTAATTTTTTAATTAAATTATTTTTACATGAGACAATTAAATAAAATAGTACTATTTATATCATTATTATCTTCATTATTGTTATGTTTTTTCTTTTCTGATGCTCAAAACGAAGTTCAGGAAAATCAAATGAAATTCGGCCGACTCTTAAGGCTTATAGATGGTTATTATGTCAATTCAGCTGATGTTGAAGAGCTGACAGAACAAGCGATAGTGCATATCCTTAGTGATCTTGATCCTCATTCTGTATATATTTCAAAAGAAGAGGTAGAGAAAATGAATGAACCTCTTAAAGGAAATTTTGAAGGTATTGGAATATCGTTTAATATATTTAAGGACACTTTACTTGTTGTTTCTACCATTTCAGGAGGTCCCTCTGAAAAGATTGGGCTACGGGCAGGCGATCGCATTGTGGAGGTTGACGGGAAAAATATAGCTGGCATAGGTCTTAAAAACAGTGATGTTTTTGAAATGCTCAGGGGAGAAAAAGGAACGGTTGTAGAAATAAAAGTTGTCCGCCGCAGAACTGATGAACTGCTCGATTTTAAAATTATACGTGATAAAATTCCTATTAACAGTCTGGATGCTTCCTATATGCTTGATGAAGCAACAGGTTATATCAAACTGAATAAATTTTCGTCTACTACTACAGATGAGTTTACAGAATCAATGAACAAATTGATGGAGAAAAATATAAAAAATTTAATTCTCGATCTGCGGGGCAATGGCGGTGGCTATTTAAAAACAGCAATTGAAATATCAGACCAGTTTTTGAGTGACGATAAATTAATTGTTTATACCAGCGGAATGAATGAGCCTAAAAGAGAATACAAAGCTACATCAAAAGGTATATTTGAAAGTGGAAACCTTATTGTTTTGGTTGACGAATCTTCAGCATCAGCAAGTGAGATTGTTTCTGGAGCAGTGCAGGACTGGGATCGCGGTCTGGTAATCGGACGGCGTTCATTTGGCAAGGGACTTGTACAGAAACCATATTTCCTTACTGACGGTTCTGTAGTCAGACTTACAACAGCCCATTACTATACTCCCAGCGGAAGATGCATTCAGAAACCATACGAAAACGGGGTCAGAGAGTACCGCCGCGACTATCTTAAACGTCTCGCTAACGGCGAATTGTTCAGTAAAGACAGCATTGCTTTTAATGATTCGTTGAAATATAAAACATTGATCAATAACCGTACTGTCTTCGGAGGTGGCGGAATAATGCCGGATATCTTCATATCGCTTGACACATCAAGTCATTATAGCTATTATAACAATCTCAGAAGGAATAATATTGTATATAATTTTGTATTGGACTATGTCGATAAAAACCGGCAGGAATTGAAAAGAAAATACCCGGAATTTGATAAATACAATAAGAAATTTGAAATTCCCGTAGATATGGTGGATAAAATTGTTGCTGCAGGAGAAAAAGAAGGAATAGAAAAAAATGAGGAGAGTCTGTCGTTCACCCTCGATAATCTGAAAAGAGAGGTAAAAGCTCTTATTGCGCGGGATATTTTCTCTGTTAATTCATTTTATAAAATATTTTACGAAGATGATGATTCAATTAATAAGGCACTGGAAATGCTGAACAATCCTGAACAATATAACAAATTACTTGTCACTGTTGAATAAAAGGCTATGACAGAAGCTTTTCCGACTTGGATAGCAGGAAATAAAGTTGAATTGTTTGGAGCTTTACTGGGTATTCTGTATATCTTCTTCTCTATCAGACAGCATATTCTTACATGGCCGGTGGGATTACTGACTTCCATTCTTTATATTATTGTGTTTTTCAGGTCTGGTTTTTATGCAGATATGGGCCTCCAATTTTATTATGTGTTTATTAGCATTTACGGTTGGTATTACTGGCTTACAGGCGGGGATAAAAAAGAAGAGGAAAATTTACCGGTAAGGAAAGTAACTATGGCGGTACTGGTCAAATCAACACTGGCAACTGTACTGATTTATGCTTTTATACTTTTTATTCTGATAAGATTTACTGATTCTACCGTGCCTTTTATGGACTCATTTACAACTGCGCTAAGCATTATCGCTACATGGATGCTGGCAAAAAAATATATTGAGCACTGGTTGATATGGATTGTTGTTGACACGGTATCGGCAGGACTGTATGTTTATAAAAATTTATGGCCCACAGTAGTTCTTTTCCTTGTATATACCGTTATGGCAATAATAGGATATTATGAATGGGAAAAAGATTTTAACAAACAATTACACTTCTGAGGATGAAGATAATCAAGATACCATTATCTCATAATATTCTCTAAAAAGAAAAATTTTTCACAATTTGCATGCTGCCGTATAAAAATATAATTGTAAAACTATGGACTCAAATCCGAAAATATATGTTATAACCGGCGCTGAATCGACTGGGAAAAGCGAGCTGACAAGATTGCTGGCAAATTATTTTAAAGTACCTTACATTCCCGAGTTTGCACGTAGTTATATCGAAAATTTGAACAGAAAATATAATTATAATGATGTTGAATTCATTGCTAAAAAACAGATAGAACAAGTAAATGCTTTAAATAACACGGACAATCCTTTTATTTTTGTGGATACATGGTTAATAATTACCATGATCTGGTTTGAATTTGTATTTAAAAGAAAACCTTCATGGATTGAACAGAAACTCAGGAATACAAATATTGAAATGTTCCTTGTGTGTGATATAGATATTCCGTGGATACCAGACCCTGTTCGTGAGAACGGAGGATCCAACAGAGTGTTTCTGCATAACAAATATATCGATACAATAAAAGAATATAATTTTAATTTTAAAATTGTGAGGGGAATAAACGAAGAAAGACTCAATTGTGCTCTGGAATATCTTAAACTTCAGAATAAAAAATAACTAATATTTAGTCGTATTGATTTAATTTTAAGTCTTGTTATTCTTATTTGTTTACTTTTGCATTAGAATAATATAAAAGAGAAAAATGACATCTAGGGAAATTGACAATAAAATATCCAAAACAGTTGAATACCTGAGTGATCCCTCATCCTATGATCTGGTTTGCCATGAACACCGTTTAGGTGAGCCTCTGCCCTCTAATGCCAAAATGCGAAGGATAATCGACCTGATCAGGGAGATTCTCTTTCCAGGCTATTTTGGGAATACATCTTTACGTCCAAATGCCACCATGCATTATATGGGAGTTTACCTTGACAAACTTCACGAATTACTAAGTGAAGAGATTCTGGCCGGTATGTGTTTTGAATGTCCGGATAAAAAAACTGATATAATGAAGGTTTATAAAAATAAAGCCAAAATAGTATCCCTCAATTTTATCGAAAATTTACCGGAAATAAGGCGTAAATTAGTAGCTGACGTAAATGCCACTTTTCTAAATGATCCTGCTGCACGTAATCTTGGCGAGGTTATTTTTTGTTATCCGGGCATACGGGCAATTACAAACTATCGTATCGCTCACAAGCTTTTCGAATTGGAAGTGCCTCTCATTCCCCGATTTATGACTGAAATGGCGCATAGCGAAACAGGAATAGATATTCATCCTAAGGCAAAAATTGGCGAAAATTTTACTATCGACCATGGAACCGGGGTAGTGATAGGATCAACGACAATTATTGGTAATAATGTTAAAATATATCAAGGAGTGACACTTGGCGCCAAAAGTTTTCCACTCGATGAAAACGGAAATCCCATCAAGGGAATACCAAGACACCCGATTGTAGAAGATGACGTTGTTATATATTCCGGAGCTACTATCCTGGGGCGCATTAAAATAGGCAGGGGATCTGTAATTGGAGGAAATGTATGGATTACACGTAATATTCCGGAAGGTTCAAAAATTATGCAGTCTTATCCAAAAGAAAATACATTCATAAGCGGATCTGGAATATGAATAGCTCACATATGCCTGCTAAGCGAAATAATACCAACAATAAGGGAAAATATAATTTAACTGCAAAAACATATGCCGGTCTGGAACCGGTACTTGTCCGTGAAATTCAAAATATCGGTGGAAAGAATATCAAAGAAGGCCGCCGTGCAATATCATTTACCGGTGATCTTGAAATTATATACAGAGCAAATTATTATCTACGTACTGCCCTGAGAATACTGAAAGAAATAGCTGCCTTTCACTTTAGGGATGTCGATCAGTTTTATCTGGAATGTAAATCTGTTAACTGGCCCGAATATATGAACACAAATCAAAATTTTATTGTGAACAGCACAGTGGTTCATTCAAAAGAATTCAGGAATTCAATGTATGCCTCACTAAAGGTTAAAGATGCTGTTGCCGACAGTTTCCGTGAAAAGAGAGGGGGAAGGCCAAATGTAGATGCTACTCATCCCGAGATATTCATCAATGTATATATCAATAAAAATACTTGTATTTTATCGATGGACAGTTCCGGAGAATCACTTCACAAAAGAGGTTACCGTATTACCGGAGGCGATGCTCCTTTAAGTGAGGTTTTAGCAGCAGGAATGATATTATTGTCGGGGTGGAAAGGAAGCAGCGATTTCATTGATCCCATGTGTGGATCAGGAACTCTTCCAATTGAAGCTGCGATGATTGCCAAAAATATTCCCCCCGGAAAATTCAGAAAAAAATTCGCATTTGAAAACTGGCCTGATTTTGACAAAATTCTTTTTGAAAAAGTTAAAAAAAGGCCAATGTCAAAACCATTTTCAAATAAAATATATGCCTCGGATATATCTCAGAAAAGCTTACTGAGAGCTCAAACAAATGCCCGTCGCGCAGGAGTTTATTCAACTATTAATTTCAAATCGTGCAACATAAAAGATTTGCAAACGAACACATCAGATGCTGTTATTATAATTAATCCCCCCTACGGCGAGAGGTTAAAATATCAAAATTTAAAAGAGATATACAGCACGATTGGAAGTACCCTTAAGCACCAATTTGCAGGCAATTCAGCATGGGTATTAACGACATCAGGGGAATATTTAAAATATATAGGACTAAAACATGGAAAGAAAATAACCCTTTATAATGGTGCAATAAAATGCACCTTTTCCTATTTCCCTCTCTTTGAAGGAAAAAGAAAAAACACTTTAATTGATACTAAATCAGTATAATGTTAACTTTAAATTACGGATGAATTCTTTGTGCCTGATATTATGTTTTCTCCAAGTCAAAAAAATCCAGTGGTTTAGTTTCAGGTCTGCTGTCTCCACCTCCACGAACTTGCAATAATTCGTCAGAAATCAAAACTTCAAAACCTGCAAAATTTCTCTCTAATTCTCTGTTTTTAAAAAATTTTTTCATTTTTAAATAAATTAATTCTTTATACTTAAAAAAATACACACTCTATTATACTTATTCCAAAAAGTTTAAAAAGGTAACCCATGAATTGGAAAAAATATTTAAATATTCTTATTTTGTATTACTATTAATAATCTATAATGAACCGATTTTTTCATATAACAATATTAATAATAATTATTTCATCTTGCGTATTAAAGGCTAATAATCAGGATTTTACAAAAGATAGTATCCTGATGGAAAATTATTATAATGCAGCAATGGAGAGGTATGCTTCCGGATTTTACCCTGAAGCGCTTGATTCTTTTAGGTACTCATATGAAATAGCTAAACAGATTTTAGATAATAATCATCCTAATTTACGAAAAATTAATAATGCATTAGGAATTACATACAGAACTATAGGTCAGTTTGACAATGCAATTAAACATTTCTTACTTGTTGAGCATTCGTATTTAGCAGCTCCTGAGGGTTATGAACTGGCCATAGCAAGATTGTACAATAATATCGGAAATGTTTATTATAATAAATTTAGTTATGTGGTAGCCCTCGAATATTATCAAAGGGCTGCTGACATAATGAGACAGGAAGAGATGAATTATGAATGGATTGCCGATATATATTACAGTATTGCAAATATTCACTATGAACTTCATAATAATAAAAAGGCGCTGGAAATAATCAATAATTATTATTCCCATGCAGGGATGGAAACGAAATTGTATTTTTTTAATCTTAAATCAGCTGTTTTACAAGAACTTAATGACATTGATGGTGCATATAAAAGTTATAATAGTGCTATTGAATTTGCTAAGAAATTATATTCAAAGTCAGATATAAATGTAGCATTCCAGTACCTTAATTTTGCCAAATTCTTAATTTCAGACAGCCGGTTTCGAGAGGCTGAGGAGGTAATGGAAAAAGCTTATGATATCTTCATCGAAAAAAATATTAAAGAAGGGTTAAATCTGGCTCTATATTATAAGACTATGGGTATTTACTACGAAAATATTAATGTTGAAACTAAAAATATTGATGCCTTCAGGGAACAAAAATCAGAAAATTTATCAAATGCCATTGAATATTATAAGAAAGGATTGGAAGCTCTTAATTTTAATTTAACTAATCTTTCCGAAGGAAAAGCTGGAACATACAATTGTATTTCACAAACGCAAAGTCTTGATTTTTTCAAATTAATTGCCGACACATATGTCATTATGTCGGAACTGTATAAGGAAGATATGAAAGAGCGGTATTCCGAATCAATTTACAAAGCACTTGATTATTATAAAATAACCTCAAATCTTATACAAAAGGCCCGTAAGGATATTTATTCAGAAGATAGCAAAATTCAACTAAGCGAATTAGAAGAAACAACTTTTAGCAAAATAATCCAGACTGCATATAAAGCTTATATGATAAAAAGAGAACATCATATAATCGAATTTGCTTTTCAAAATGCAGAACGACAGAAAGCAAGCTCTATTTTTGATAAACTTACTGACCAGTTGGCGAAGGAAAGTAGTCTTATTCCGGATAGTCTGATGAACCTGGGAAAAACACTTAATTACAGTATTACCAGTAACAGTGAAAAATTATATAACCTGCACAAATCGAATAATGCTGATCCTGCCGAAATAAACCGTATTGATTCTATTATCTTCCGGTTAAAGAAACAAAGGGACGAGCTAAATTATTACATGGAAAACAACTACACGGGTTATTATAGTCTAAAGTACTCAAATACAGCGGTTCACATTGTCAATATACAGAACAGTCTCAGAAATAATGAAGTAATTATTGAATATGTTTTAAATGAAAATGACTCTGTTCCCGAACTTTATTCTTTCTGCATCTGCAAAGGATGTGTAGAATTTAAAAAATTAGATATCAGCCCTACATTTTTAAAATCGTTGGAAAAAACATTTCGTTTTTTATCCAATACTGAATTTATGTTTACAAAAAATAAACAGTCAAAAGATTTTTGTATAGCAGCGCATAATTTATATAAAGACCTCATTAAACCTTTTGAAAATGGCATTATCAATAAAAAATTGACTATCATACCTGACGGTAAGCTCAGTTATATTCCTTTCGATGTACTGCTTACGGAAATCCCTGACACTAGCGGATTTATACAATTTCAGCGTCTTCCTTATTTAATAAGAAAAAACACTATTAATTATGCCTATTCAGCGAACCTGCTTATCAACTATAATCGTTTGACAAGAAATTCAAAAAACCGTTTATTAGCATTCGCCCCTGATTATAAGTCAGATACTGTTACCTTTGAACAGGGGAAATTAATGCTCAAGCCTTTACCCGGCATACAGGATGAGGTAGACTTGATATCACAGGAAATAAAGACAGATGTGTTTAAAGGAAAAGAAGCAACAGAAATGAACTTTAGAAATAATTATGAAGATTATGATATACTTCATCTTGCAATGCATGCTTTTATAAACGATTCACTGCCGGCTTTCTCCAGATTTGCTTTTAGCCAGAATATAGGAGTATCCCGTGAAAATGACGGATGGTTAAATACAGCAGATATATATAATCTTGACCTTAACTCCCGCCTCGCCGTTCTCAGTGCATGCAATACAGGTAGCGGTATTTTAAGAAAAGGGGAAGGTGTTATGAGTCTTGCCAGGGGATTTATTTATGCCGGATGTCCTTCAATTATTATGACTTTATGGGAAGTAGAAGATAACGCCGGTACCCAAATCATGACATCATTTTACAGGAATCTTAAAAAAGGAAAACATACTGATGTTGCATTACGATTAGCTAAAATAGAATACCTGGAAAATGCTAATTCACGCATGGCGCACCCTCATTACTGGCTGAGTTATGTAAGTATTGGCAACTCATCACCATTGTTTATAAGTTATGATTTTTACTTCTTTATACTTCTGGTAATAGTCATCATGGCAATTATAACAGACCAGCTTATCAGATTAAAAAAGAGCTCAAAAGATAATCTTGCTAAAGAAGAAAGATATTTTTCACCCTAAGGGTAAATGACATAGAAATTAGAATGTGTAATTTTTCAAGTGCGTTTTATATGCTGAAAAAATTAAAAAATGACAATGAACGATTTAGAATGTGTATATTTTTCCAGGTATAAAAAAACTAATTTATTTTAATGTATATTTAAGTCTTCTTAGCACTGCCCTTGCATCGCTTGCATAATATCCGTTTCTTTTTATTATTCCTTTAAGCAGGTCCCGTGCCATATCTTTATTGTTAAGCTTAAGGTAGCATAAACTTTTATTCCATTCAGCTTCCTCTACAAAGATATTATCAGCATTATTTATTACCTTGGTATATTCCGGTACAGCTTCACTGAATTTTTCCATATTCTGGAGACTGGCAGCCTTATAAAAATGGTAAACAGCATTTTCCTTATATTCCTTTATAGCCTTGTCATACAATTTTATAGCCTTCAAGTATTCCCCATTGGAATAATATTTATTTGCCTCATATAAATAGCTTAAATCGGATGAGGCAGACCTCTGAGGCGACCATTCAGGGGACTGATAAAAATAGTCGTATGTTTTGTCGATAGAAACAAAATCATTCCGGAAAAGTCCTGAAACAACAAAAAGTATAACTGCAACGGCAACACCTGCCCTCCACCAGTGCAATTTATTTCTATTTTCATCCGGAATAATCGATTTCGTATCCTTTTTACTGATATCCTTTTTCATTTCCCGAAGTTTCCCAGACAAGCTAATGACATCTTTCTCCCCTATTGCTTTATTTACATTAACACGCAGTGAAACTTCCGCCTTGAGGTCAGTATTTTTTTCATACTCTGCCCTGAATTCATCCAGTACTTTTCCTTCTAGCTCTCCATCTATAAAATCTTCGATATCTTTTGCACTAACATTCCATGAAGTTTCCGTTTTCACGAGACCGGATAATCTGTTCCTGAGTTTTGATATATCAAGCTCCCCGAGTGCTTTATCTATCTCCCTGTATATCTCAACTTCCTGTCGTAATGAACTGTTAATGGCAAGTTCTTTTTCAAATTTTTCCATTTCATTTTTACTTAATTCACCCGTATTATACTTTTCAATTTCTTCCGAAGAATAAGGCAATTTAACCAATTCCGAAACTTTTTCCAGAGTATTACGCAGGTCCATGATATCCTTTTCTTGAATTGCCTCTTCAAGACCAGGAAATTCAAGATCATCGAAATCTTCTGCATCAGCATCTTCTTTTGATTCAAAAAGAATTTGTTCCCTGTAAAACTCATGAATATTTTCATTTGAGATTAGACTATGTTGGTAAATATGAGCTTTAGGGAGAGAATCATAAAATTCCAGCAGCTCACCGGAAGGTATGTCGAGATTTAGCTGCCCGATATTTACAAAACCTTCAAAAAGTTCAAAACTTGCATTTTGTTTGGATTTTGTAACCTCACTAATCTTATTGCGCAAATTTAAAACGTCTTTTTCGAGTATTGCATTTTGAATCTCTCTTTCCATTTTCACCTCATCTTTTAGTTCCTCGTTTCGTCTTAATTCATCTTCAAATTCTAACTTTTCTTGTTCGGTGAGTCTTTCTTCTAAATACTCATCGATCAATTCGATTAATTTAATTTTAGGAGTCATCTTCAATTATTTTTTTAAATTCTGTATCTTGCTTAATTCTACTTACCAAGATCTCTTTACATTTGTACTTCCTCTTTTTTGCATATTTTTCTCCTTTATAGCCCATTATTCTCGCGATCTCTCTTAATGGTACTTTTTCAAAGAATAATTGCAACAATTTTTGGCAGTCAGTACTAAGGGTACTAAAATGTTTTTGATATAACCCATATTTTTCATTTTTTTCAACCAGCATCACAAGGTTTTCATCATACAAATCTTCCTGATATGGTATGGTATCATAAATTTTTTCTTTTTCTAAACGCCTCTTATGAAGTGTTTTTAACCATAAAAAGCGGCAAACCGAAAATAAATACCCTTCAAAAGAACTTGTTTTAAATACTATATCGTTTTCTTTTATCTTTCTATATATAATGATAATTGCTTCCTGAAAAATATCATTTGCATCTTCCTCATTACCACTGTTTTTCTTTACAAAATAGTTTATTTTATAATAATACTGTTTGTAAATGTATTGTAAAATCAAATTGTCATGTCGCATGATCCCTTTAAGGATCTGTTCATCGCTGTAACTTTTCATGTTAGTCTATTATAGAATTCGGTATTGATTAAAAAGGTAACCCTTGTAATATTTAAAATTTTATAATTATTTATTCGAAATGTAAAAACTATTTAGTTATAATTTATCAAATACACAATCAATGATCTATATTACAATATTTTACTATTTTGTGATAAAAAAATGATCTGATTATTAGGGAAATAATATAATACAATTTATATAAAATAAAAAATATTTCAAAAAATATTGACAAATCTAAATTACTATCATGAACTCCTAATATTTTCGATAATGAAATTTAATCCTAAATGACCATTTTAAATCATGTATAAGGCAGTCAGCAAAATTTACTAACAAACTTTTTTAAACAATGATAAGGGTTACTTTTATGAAAAAAACAGAATATTCAAAATGAGGAAGGCGCTTTTTTCCTTATAACCATTAAATCATAAGGGGGACTGATTGTCCCCTTTTTCATTACATTCTCTCCGGCATTTCTATTCCCAGCAATCCCATACCAGTTTTTAAAATCTTAGCTGTGGTTGCAGAAAGAATAAGCCGCAGGTTACGCTTATCCGGAGCCGGTTCATTAAGGATGGAATGATCCTGATAAAATTGATTGTATTCCTTAACTAGTTCATAACAGTAATTTGCAATTAGTGCGGGACTATAATTTGTTCCGGCTTCCTTAACAACGTCAGGGAATAAAGTTACTCTTTTCAAAATATCTTTTTCTTTTTTTGAAAGCACTGATGATAATTTGAAATCACGGTTTAAAAAAATATCTTTTTCAAAACCTTTTCTGAATACTGATTGTATACGAGCAAAAGTATACTGTATAAATGTCCCTGTATTACCATTAAAATCTATAGATTCTTCAGGATTGAAAAGCATGCTTTTTTTGGGATCTACCTTCAATATGAAATATTTAAGTGCCCCCATAGCAATTATTTCATAGTTTTTTTCAGCTTCATCAGTGGTCATGGCTTCCAGTTTCCCAAGTTCTTGCGACATTCTTTTGGCAACGGTAACCATTTCTTCGATTAAATCATCGGCATCTACTACCTTACCCTCTCTTGATTTCATCTTACCTGAGGGAAGTTCCACCATTCCATATGAAAAATGGTAAAGGTCCTTGCCCCACTTATACCCAAGCTTGTCAAGTAAAACGGCCAGTACCTGAAAGTGATAATTCTGCTCATTTCCGACAACATAAATCATTTTATCAATCGGATAGTCATTAAAACGCATCTTGGCGGTTCCTATATCCTGCGTCATGTACACAGAGGTTCCGTCACTTCGCAAAAGCAGTTTATTATCAAGCCCATCAGCTGTCAAATCTGCCCATACAGATCCATCTTCTTTCTGATAAAACAATCCATCTTTCACACCTCTCATTACTTCCTCTTTGCCTTCAAGGTAAGTATCAGATTCATAATAAATTTTATCGAAATCGACTCCCAATTTTTTATAAGTAATATCAAACCCCCTGTAAACCCATTCATTCATTGTTTTCCAAAGCTTCACGGTTTCTTTGTCACCTGCTTCCCATTTTCTGAGAAGTTCACGGGCTTCCTTTATAGAAGGTGCGATATTTTCAGCTTTTTTTTGTGGAATACCTTTCGCTGTCAGATCTGCTATTTCTGCCCTGTAATGTTTTTCAAACTGAACATATAATTCACCCACAAGATGATCCCCTTTCTTACCCGTATTTTCCGGAGTCTTGCCTCTGCCCCATTTTTGTAAGGCTAACATAGACTTACATATATGTATACCACGGTCGTTTACGATATTAGTCTTGACAACTTTGTATCCATTCGCTTTTAATATTTCGGAGATTGCATAGCCGAGTAAATTATTCCGAATATGTCCCAAATGCAAAGGTTTATTTGTATTTGGTGAAGAGTATTCAACCATTGCCAGTTCAGCATTTTTTTTAGCCTTCACTATACCATAATCTTTGTCATCATATGCCTCCATCAGGCATTTCATCCAGTATGAATCATTAACTACAAGATTTAAAAATCCTTTTATTACATTAAAGGATTCTATTTCTCTGACTCTGGTGTGAAGAAAGTCTCCTATCTCTTCGGCAGTATTTTCAGGTGATTTCCTTGAAAATTTAAGAAAAGAAAAAACAACTACTGTAATATCGCCTTCAAAATCTTTACGTGTGTTTTGTAATTGTATTAAGGCAGTGTCTGGCTCAACATTGTATAAATTTTTCAATGCCTCGCCAACAGCAGTATTAACAATCTTCTCAATTTTCATATTAATTAATCTGTTGAAATTTTATAATAGATCTGGTTTAAAAGGTGCTCTATGCCACTTTAGGACAAATAATATATAATTTTATTACAAGGTTTTTACCACTTAAGCTACACATACTTTTTCCTTATAGCTGAAAAAATTAAGCAAAAAATTACCGCCTAAGAAAAAATCTCAAAAAAATCATTCCATTACATTAAAATTATTTGTTCACTCTGAATAAAGTGGGGCAAAGTTAATATTTTACCCCTTTAAAAAGGATAATAAGCCAAAAAAAAAGCCCTGCCGGCAGGCAAGGCTTCAAATTATTTTTATGAAAAAATATTATTTATTTATGAACTTTTACTTCTTCAAATTCAACCCTGCGGTTAAGTCTTCTATTAGGTATAGAAGTATTAGGATGAGCAGGATTATCTTCTCCGTAGTAATTTGAGCTTACATAAGCATTACTGATTCCTTTTGATAGCAAGTATTTAACTACTGCTTCAGCTCTTCTTTCAGACAATCCCATGTTATATTCATCAGTTCCGATATTACATGTATGTCCGCCAACAACAACTTCATATTCCTTAGCACCACTTAATTTTTCAACTAAATCATCAAGTTTTACTTTTGCTTCAGGCTTAATTTCAGATTTATCGAAATCAAAATATACAGTAGGTATATCCAAAGTTTCCCATGCAGGACATCCGTCATTCCATGCCGGCCCGGGTTCGTTCGGACACTTATCTTCGCAGTCGATTACTCCATCTCCGTCTGAGTCAAGAGGACATCCCTTATCGTCAACCGGACAACCTTTGGGAGTATCGGGACATTCATCCAGGTGATCTGGAACACCATCACCGTCAGTATCGGGACAGCCTGCAAACTTAGCAAGACCCGGTTTGTCCGGACATTCATCCAGATGATCAGGGATTCCATCCCCGTCGCTGTCGGGACAGCCATTAAATTTTGGATCACCCGGTTCGTCAGGACAATCATCTTTGTAGTCAGGAACTCCATCGCCGTCGCGGTCAAGTGGACATCCATCCTCGTCAACCTGCACTCCTGGAGGGGTATCAGGACATTTATCTTTCTTGTCAGGAACTCCGTCGCCATCCGAATCCTTAGCTTTACCAAAGGCAAATTCAATGATTCCGTTAACTTTAATAAAATTGTCTTTAATAGACTCCTCATCCCAGTCCTGAGGCAATTCCCTCATACCTTCAATACCGTTAATATAAGCAGCTTCAAGGTAAAGAGAGGTGTTTGTGCTTACCGGAATTTTAATGCCTGCTCCGGCGTTAAAATTAATTCCTGATTCCGTATTATCCCAGAGTATACCCGGACCTGCAAATAAATACGGCTGGACGGCATTGTCTTCTTTGTATAACTTCAATCTCAGATCCAACAATGGATTTAAAAAGTCTACACCGTCGTCGTTAAATCCGGCATCGGTTTTTAACATTAAATCAAAAGTCGGGCTCAGGAAACGGCTAAGATAAAATTCACTAAGAAAGCCGACACTTTCGAGCTCGAGATTGTAATAAACACCCGGCCCTAATCCGATTGCCCATTTATTTTCGGAATTCTGGGCAAATGCAATCCCCGTTATAAAAAGGGATAATAAAACTAATGTAAATTTTCTCATAATCAATGAATTTTAATGGATATTATTAATCTTTGATACCAATTTATAAAATAATTTCTATCTATCAAAAAATAGATGATTTTTAAAAATATTTCCCCTTTGTTATATAAATTTCTCAAACAAATTTAAATATTTATTTTATAATAAATAATAATTATTTGAAATTTTGTAATTTACCTTGCAATATATAGCTATTTTTTATTTATCACCAAATTTTTCAGGTTCATTTTTTTCTTCGGAAAAATCCAGTAAATCATTTCTTATTAAAATTCCATACCAGCGCACAACCTTTTTAATATCTGAAATATACACCCGTCCACGGTCATAAGAAGGCAGAACTTCCGCAAAATAGGATTTAAGTTGTTCGGGTGCTGACTTATAACTGATAGCGTTGCCTCCTTCTTCTTTTATGTAAATTGCCTTGAGTACTTCTTCCAGGGTAACTTCTCCCGAATCGGTAAAAACAGCAATATCATCGAGATTTGAAATTTTTGACGAAGAATAAACAGACATTCTTTTACCTGTCTCAAGAGACTCCACGATAATATTATTTTTTGCTTCTGCTACCATTTTATACAGTCCTGGTTGACCTGAAATCGCAAGTATTCCTTTTAACATGATTTTTTTGTGGCTAATATACAACCTAAAAATCTAAAATAAAAATCTATTACAGTTCTACATTGCACGCCACTATTGAAAATGCTCATTACAAAATTTTTCACCGTAGCTATGGCTACGCTTTCAAAATTTTTTATTGCGCTTTCCAATATTAACCCACACTGTAGAACTTCATGACGATCCTACTTTAAATATTTAGGTTCAACCTAAAAATCTAAAATGAAAAATCAAAGATCAGTTTAAATTAAATTTATATAAAATTCCTGTTTTTATCCACCTACCGGGTTGGACTATATTTCCAATATCAAAATATTCTTTATTAAAAATATTATTCGAGGAGATAAATATTTGTAAATTTTCCTTTTTGAATAATATCTTCGCATCAAACAACCAAAATGGTTTATATGAAACTTCCCTGTAATTATTGTCTCCGAAATTCGTAAAAGTACCTTCCCTTTTCTGAAAATAGCTTCTAAGGTTCAGAAATAAATATTTTGTTATAGATTGATTTACTGAAGCAGTAAATTTATACTTTAGATAATCGAGAACATAATATGAAATAAAATCACTTGTTTCTTTATTCTGTTTATTGGAGTACCAGCCGATAGTTATTTTATCAGGCCAATTCCCCTTCAGGTTTTCTTTCAGCCTTACCTGCAATCTCATTTCAGTCCCCAGACTATTTATACGGGTAAGATTATGCGATTGCCACAATTTATCGTTTTCATTTTTAATCCAGTCTATCATATTTTGTCCGGACCTGTAAAACACCGCGAGATTTCCTGTGATATAATTTGTATTGACATTCAATTCACCTTCAAAAGAATTTGAAATCTCAGCTTTTAATTCCGCGTTGCCGATTTTATCAGGACCGGAATAATAAAGATCTGTAAAGGTAGGCATTCTTGAAGATGCAGACCATGAAGCCCCTAACATAATCCACGGGCATATATGAAAATCTATATCAAAATCAGGAAGGATTTTCAACATAGGGGCATTTTCAGGAATAAAACTTGCCAAACCTCCTGCACCTATGATCCATTTACCTGCATAACATGTATGTTCTATAAACAATGAAGCTGTCGATCTGCTTTTTGAATGTGTATAAAATATATCTTCGCCGGGCACCTTGATACCGGTATCCATTTTTTCCCCGAGAACAGTGCTGACAATACTTTCTGAACGGTATAAAGCACTAAATGATGTTTTCCCTGCATTCCATAAAAACCATGAGCTTATGTTTGCTCCCCATACATCAGTACGGTGATAATTATGTCCTTTATACCAGTCAGGTGCATCACCACGAAACAACATAAATTTATCGAAATGCCTCCGTTTATATATTACAGGAGTAATATGCAGCCGGCCTAAAGATTCCCATCTAAGTGACATAAATGACGTCCCTATTTTCTCGAACTGATCAGGGTATTCCGGAGTATAAAAACTATTTGCTCCAAAAGCTTTTCCCGAGGCACCTATCTGACCGGTAAGTATTCCGCCTTTGGAATCATAACGGCCACTATAAAAGAAATTGGAAATATTAAAATCAGTGTTATCGGTATATCCTTTTGATCTTTTATAATTGCCTGATAAAGAATGAGACAATTTCCTGGTCATAAAATCTCCCAACATATCAGCATTGACATATCCAAAACTCCCGGCATATAGAGAAAGAGTAGCTGAATTACCGGCAGGCTTTTTTGTAACAATGTTGATAGCTCCCGAAAAAGCATTCGGTCCGTATATAGCAGCATCGGAACCTTTCAGCAGTTCTATCCGCTCGATCTGAGACAAACTCACAGGCAGGTTAAGATTATGATGGCCGGTCTGCGGATCGGTAATATTAACGCCGTTAAGTAGTATTAAAGTCTGATCGAAAGTGCCGCCACGAATTCCAATATCCGACTGAACACCCTCTGCACCACGCTGTCTGACATCAATCATAACCAGATATTCCAGCAAACTCTCGAGACTCTCAGCAGGTGCAAGCTCGATTTCAACTGAATCAATTACAGACAATATCCGCGCCATTTGCGAGTTTATCGACATCATTTTTGATGCCGCAACCTTTACTTCTTCCAATGAGTATTTCATCTTAATATCAACCGTATCCTGATTCAAAATATGAAATGCACCTCCGGCCTGATAAAAACAAGCAACCAACAAAAAAATAATTATACCTGCCCTGTTTTCTGAAAAAATCTTACCCGATCTTCGCCGCATCCATGACCCAGTAAATACAGACCTTATTACTCTATGCACTATATTCCTCATTTACAATTTATTATTTAACAAATCAATATTCTCTATACACTATAGAAAAAATCGACTAATAAAAGACTAAAAAATCTTTTTTATGAGGTTAATCACTCATATATTTGTTCAAAGAAGTTAAAGAATAAAAATAACAAAAAATCTATATGCCATGAATGAGATACAATTTAATAATGCACTAACGGGATTAAAAGAAAAACTAAGATACTATGCCCTTAGCCTGACAGCAGATCATGAACGGGCAAATGATTTGTTACAGGAAACTATGTTAAAAGCACTTACTTACAGGGATAAATTTACACAAAATACTAATTTTAAGGCATGGCTGTATACAATAATGAAAAATACTTTCATTAATGATTACCGAAAAAGTTTAAAGATCAGGAATACTTTTAATAATACAGACAGTGATTTTCAGCTTATATTTTCAAAAGATAAAGTATATCCTGCTCCGGATTCTTTTTTCCATGTAAAAGAAATTCATAAATCCATAGATGAACTTGAAGAGGAATACCGTGTACCATTCAGGATGTTTCTTGACGGTTATAAATATAAAGAGATTGCTGAAAAGCTTGATCTTCCGCTTGGCACAGTTAAAAGCCGGATTTTTTTCACCAGGAAAAAACTATCAGAATCTTTGCAGGAATATTCTGATAGATTGTCATAGATTAATGATAGTCCGTTGTAGAAAGATGATGGGAAGTTGTTTTGATTTATAGCATAAAAATTTTTATCCAAATCAGGACTAGGGGAAATCTTATTAATTATGGATATATAATAGTTGCCTAAGAAAAAATTATTAGTTAACTTTTACAGCAAATAAAGAAATATATAAAATATGGAATTAATTGCAACGGTTCATTTAGCTGAAGGATTTGAAGAGATAGAAGCAGTAACAATTATCGATGTTTTAAGGCGTGTAGAAATAGAAACCATTGTTGTTTCTGTCAGCGGATACCACGAAGTAGAAGGTGCACACGGTCTTAAAATTAGAGCTGACCGGTTGTTTGAGGATATCGATTATCAAGAAGTCGGCATGATAGTACTACCGGGAGGTATGCCCGGTGCAGCTAATCTGAAGGATCACATAGGGTTAAGAAATAAGATCTTACAACTTCGCAGAGAAGACAAATTTCTCGGGGCTATCTGTGCAGCGCCAATGGTTTTTGGTGCACTTGGATTGCTGGAGGGGGAAAAGGCTACCTGTTATCCAGGATTTGAGAAGTACCTTACTGGTGCCAATGTTACAGAAAACAACGTTGAGGTTTCTGGTAAAATAATAACAGGTAAAGGACCAGGAGCAGCCATGGAGTTCACCCTTAAAATTGTTGAGATAATAAAAGGTAAGGATGAAGCCGATGATCTGGCCGGTAAACTCATTTATAACAGCCATTAGCTTATAAATACCTGTTAAAACATTTTTTAAAATCGGACTATCCACCATTAGGAGGTGGCTTTAACCTTGATTTTTGCTTTGCATCGCAAATTTTTTTCAATCACACAAGCCTTTCGGGCATAGTTCCGCAAGAACATGACCACACCTAAAGATAGGATGTAAATTTTTAAGGGTAATGTTTTTTGATCCACCTACGGGCATTCACGAAAGCCTGTATCCATGGTGCTATCTCGTCATTTTTCCCGTCAGCCGGATAATAAGCCCATTGCCAGGGCAAAAAAGCTCTTTCAAGATGTGGCATCATTGCCAGGTGCCGTCCGTCGGCTGAACAGATTGCAGCAGTGGCATATTCCGAGCCGTTAGGATTAGCGGGATATTCATCACAGCTGTACTTTACAGGTATATGGTATTCACTTTCTTCATAAGGAAGGTTAAATTTACCCTCACCATGGGCTACCCATATTCCCAGTTTCATTCCTGCCATATTTTTCAGCATAACCGAATTATTAGGCAAAATATCAACATTCAAAAACGACGATTCAAATTTTCCTGAATCATTTACATGCATTTTGGGCCGTTTATCATGTTCCGGGTATATAAGTCCGAGTTCCACCATCAACTGGCATCCGTTGCAGATGCCCAGACTAAGGGTATCCTTTCGCTGATAGAAATTTTCAAGGGCAATTCGGGCTTTTTCATTATATCTGAAAGCTCCTGCCCATCCTTTGGCCGATCCAAGAACATCAGAATTGGAAAATCCTCCTACAAAAACTATCATATTAATATCCTCCAGAGTTTCGCGTCCCGTTACCAGGTCAGTCATATGAACATCCTTGACATCCATACCCGCAAGGTACATGGCATAAGCCATTTCCCTGTCACCATTAACACCTTTTTCCCTTATTATGGCAGTCTTTATACCCGTCGGTTTTCGACGGAGCATATCAATTCCATAATCCCTGGCTTTTCCGGTAAAATTTTGAAAATTAAAATTGAGACCTGCATTTTTATAATTTCTGAAACGCTCCAGAGCAAGTTTTTCACCGCTTTGTTTCCTGTCTAGCAGGTAGGAAGTCCTGAACCAAATATCGCGTAAGTATTCAATATCAAAATTCACCTTAAAGTCATAATTTTTCACCTTTAATTCCCTGGAATGAACAGGGAATCCCAGAGATACAAAATCGACTTTACGTTCTTTAAGCATCTGTTTAACTTTGTCATTATCGGCACACTGTATTACAATGCCCGGATTTTCACTAAAAAGTACTTTCACAGAATCCTTCTCCTCTATTCCGGCAAGATCGATATTCATGCCTCCCTGTGTATTACTGAAGCACATCTCCAGCAAGGTGGTAATTAGTCCGCCCGATCCAATATCATGCCCTGCAACAATAAGATCTTGTTCAATAAGCTTCTGAACGGTATTAAAGGCATTGACAAACTTGTCGGCATCAGAAACATTTGGCACTTTATTGCCAATTCCGTTAACAGACTGTCCAAACACACTACCCCCAAGGGCTCTTTCCATAAAGGAAAAATCAATAAACAATATTTCCTCATCTGAATTATTAACAAGGACCGGCTCAACAACCTTCCTAATATCGGAAACCTCACCTGAAGCACTTATGATTACCGTGCCGGGGGAATAAACAATATCCTTCTTATATTTCTGGGTCATCGACATGGAATCCTTTCCTGTAGGAATATTTATCCCCAGATCACAACAAAAATCACTAGCCGCATTAACAGCATGATAAATCCTTACATTTTCTCCAGGATTTTTTGCGGGCCACATCCAGTTTGCGCTCAGAGAAATACTTCTGATACGATCTTTCAACGGAGCCCATATAATATTGGTAAGAGCTTCGGCAATTGAAAGCACTGAGCCGGCTGCTGCATCGATCAATCCTGCAACCGGTGCATGTCCCACGGATATTGCCATTCCACATTCTCCTTGATAATCTATTGTAATAACTCCGGCATTATTCAGAGGAAGTTGGAGTTCACCGGCACACTGCTGTTTAGCAATACGACCGGTAACTGAACGGTCAACCTTGTTTGTCAGCCAATCCTTACAAGCTACGGATTCCATTTGCAGGACATTTTCAACAAACTGAACAATATCCTTAATATCATATTCCGGCTCAGCAAAATAAGATTTAACGGTTTTATCCTCAAGGACAGTTTTAGGAGGATTCCCGAACATATATTCCAGTTGCCAGTCAATAGGTTTTTCACCTGTTTTTGAATTCATAAAAGTAAATTGCATATCGCCGGTAGCCTCGCCAATTTCATAAACTGGAGATCGTTCTCTTTCTGCAATCTTCTTTAATAACTCTGCGTTTTCACGTTTCAAGACAAGTCCCATCCGCTCCTGAGATTCATTACCAATTAGCTCCTTTTGGGAAAGAGTCGGATCGCCAACCGGAAGTTTTGCTGTATCTATTTTTCCACCACAATTTTCCACCAGTTCCGAAAGACAATTCAAATGTCCCCCTGCCCCATGATCGTGAATTGAGATCACAGGGTTATTATATGATTCAGCCAGCGCACGAATGGCATTATAAACCCTTTTTTGCATTTCAGGGTTAGCCCTTTGGACAGCGTTTAATTCAATAGCATTATCATATTCACCCGTAGCAACTGAAGATACGGCACCTCCCCCCATACCAATGCGATAATTATCACCGCCAAGTAATATGATTATATCTCCTTTCTGAGGATCATCTTTAGTACTGCTGTTTATATCTGCATAGCCTATACCCCCGGCCAGCATTATAACCTTATCGTAGCCATACTTTTTCAATTCAGTAAAATGCTCAAAGGTCAGCACCGACCCGGCAATCAAAGGCTGGCCAAACTTATTTCCGAAATCACTCGCCCCGTTTGAAGCTTTTATCAGTATTTCTTCAGGAGTCTGGTAAAGCCACTCCCGTTCATCTGTGAACTGCTCCCATGACCGTCCCTGCTTGGTTCGAGGATAGGATGTCATATAAACGGCAGTCCCCGCGACAGGAAAACTCCCCTTCCCTCCGCCCATGCGGTCGCGAATTTCACCTCCCGTACCTGTCGAAGCCCCGTTAAAAGGTTCAACCGTAGTCGGGAAATTATGAGTTTCCGCTTTCAGAGAAAGAACAGTATCTATATCCTTAATAATAAAATAGTCAGGCTTATCCTGGGTAGCAGGCGCAAACTGCTCTGCTTTAGGTCCCTTGACAAAAGAACAATTATCGCTGTATGCCGAGACAATACTGTTCGGATTTACTTTCGAAGTCTTCTTTATCATCTGGAAAAGTGAAGATTCCATCTTTTTCCCATCTACAATAAAAGTTCCGTTAAAAATCTTATGCCTACAATGCTCGGAATTGACCTGTGCGAATCCATATACTTCACTATCCGTTAAAAGTCTTCCGAGAGCATTCGAAACCGAATTGAGATATTCTATCTCATCATTACTGAGAGCAAGACCTTCCTGCTCGTTATAAGCCGCAATATTATCTATATTTAGTATTGGTTCGGGTTTTCTATTAACGGTAAATATATCCTGAGTGAGATTATGGTATCTCGACTGCAGCATAGGGTCATATCCGGCATTTTCATTTTCAACCGGATAAAATTCTTCGATTCTCACTATGCCATCAATGTCCATATTCTGGGTAATTTCAACAGCATTAGTACTCCATGGAGTTATCATTTCTTTACGCGGGCCTATAAACCATCCTTCCAGTATTTCTTTATTAATAAATTCAGCATCAGATAACAGCCAAATTAATTTATCAGTATCAGCCGGACGCAATGGAAGAACATTATCAATCGCAATAATATTTTTATTAGCAGTTTTAAAAAAATGAATCATTATGCAATTAAATTTTGTAAATGGAACAACATAACAAATAATAAACAAATGCGAAAAAATCTAAATAATGCTGTTCCATTTTATTATATGTTCAGTATGAAAACTAAAATTTTTATTCAAATGATAAAATACCTATATTTTTAAACTAATTATAAATCATTTTATATAATTTTTTTTAAAGGTGCTTCACGGCCTTTTCAGATCAGACATATTAAATGAATACTTTACATACTGCCATGCGGTCTGATTAGTAAATTATTAAATATCAGTTTAAGCCTTATCAAATAATATTTTATGTATGCCCATTGTGAGGCAGATAATCAATGACCACATTTTAACCGCACAAAGGATTACTTTTAAAAAAACAGGGTAAAGATAAAAAATAATAATAGCAGGCTTATATTCGATATACAGAATAAATAAGTTAGTTTTCAACAAATATTATAGAAGCAATTACAATCATTTATCAATAACCTGTTCAGGCAAATTTTCTATACCGGTCACAGAATTTTACAGACAAATATTTATTAAAAATCTAAAATATAAATTGCTGCAAATTAGCTTGTAAATTAATTTGAATTATGAGTCTTATTCGAAGAGTTCTAAAAAATGCGACAATATAAAATATTGAATATTAGAGTATTGTATTAACATTTTTTGAAAAATTTAAAAAAATACTAATACAATAGAACTCAATTATAATTAATCAAAAATTTCCGGTTACTTTGTAACATGTATGAAATAGCTAAATTGTGTAACCTAAATATTTAAAAATCAATAATACACCTTAATAAAATGAAGAATATATTGAATTATTTTTCTGTGTTACTTTTTATTGTTCTTATTCTCTTTGGTTGCAAAGAAAGCTACGATATTACTTATAAAAACAATTATTACAAGCTTACTTTAAACAGGGATAACGGAGCAATCAAATCAATTGAAAAAAATGGTAAAAATATGATAGCCATTGACAATGCTGAAAATGCCTTATTTGAAATATGCTTTCGCGATACAGCAAATGACGGCAAGGTTGTCAGAACAAACAGCGAACAGGCCAAACAGTGTAAAATCAAACAAACAGGGCATAAAATAACCATATTCTACAGCCAGTTTGAAAAAATGGACCTTATGGCAGTTGTAACAGTAGATATAGCTAAAGATTCGCCATTTATGAATTGGAGTATAATGGTTGACAATAATACGCCATTTTTGATGGATTACATAGATTTTCCAAACGTTGTTGTACCAAACGACTTGGTTGGTAACGGGGGCGAATCCCGCATTTTTTGGCCTGCCCAGGAAGGTGTTATGATTGAGAATATCAACATAAGGGAAGATGGTATACGAAGATATCGGCCCATTGAATATCCAAATATTCTGGGATGGATGGGTATATACCCTTCTTCGGCGCAAACACAATTTATGGCATATTATTCACCTGAAGGTGGGTTATATATGGCTACACATGATGATAAATGCCACCCCAAAGGAATTGAGTTTCATAAAGAGGGTGAAAACGGGATAAAACTGGAATATCATCTCTTTACCACAGGAGCAGGTAAAGGAAAATATGAACTACCTTATAATATGGTCATTGGAACTTTTGATGGTGATTGGTATGATGCTGCTGATATTTATCGAAGATGGGTAGAATCGTCCAACATTGCTTATCCTCCCAAAATTGCAGATAATAAAGATTTGCCCGATTGGTATTTTAAATCTCCGGTAGTGGTTACCTACCCTGTAAGGGGGCACAAAGACATGGGAGATATGACACCTAACGAACTATACCCATATACCAATGCACTGCCTGTTCTTGACACGCTGGAAAAGGCATTCAGCAGTAACGTGATGGCACTTTTAATGCACTGGGAGGGCTCAGCACCGTGGGCACCGCCATATGCATGGCCGCCATATGGAGATAAAAATAATTTCAAACAGTTTGTAAAAGGATTACACGACAAAGGAAACTTTATTGGTTTATATGCCAGTGGTATAGGTTATACCTTACGAAGCAATACCGACACTACCTTTAATAAATATGATGAATTTGAGAACTTAGGCCTTGAAAAAATAATGAAAAAGGCTCCGGATGGTGGCTATTCTTCAAGAAATGTATGCGCTGGTCCCCGTGCTCAGCGCTTAGGATATGATATGTGCCCTGCAAACATTTTTGTTAAAGAAGTAGTGGTTGATCAGGTTACTCAAATGGTGGAGGAAGGAAACGTTGATTATATCCAGTACTTTGATCAAAACCTTGGGGGAGCATGTTACGGATGTTACAGTACAGAACACGGGCATGGCTATGGTCCCGGAACATGGCAAAATGAAGCTATGGCAGATATTTACAAAACGATAATGCCTATCCTGAAGTCGTCGGAACGGAAACCTTTGCTGGGCTGCGAAGCTGCTGCGGCTGAGCCGTTTTATCCTTATTTGTTATTTAACGATAACCGGTCAACCATTAATCTTGGTTTTGGAACGCCAATTCCTGCATATCAGTATTTAAACCACGAATATCTGAATGGATTTATGGGAAACCAAAATTCTCTCGGACATACAATTGACATTGAAAAAAGTCCGCTGAATATGTTACAACGTTTGGCTTATTCCTTTACTGCGGGCGACATGTTTACGGTGATACTTCGTGGTAACGGTGATATGATCGAAGCCTGGGGTACATTATGGGAAGAGGATATTCCTGATCAGGAATACATGAAAATGCTGATTAAAAATCTCAATGCATGGAGATTAAAGGGAGGAAAAGACTTCCTTGTAACGGGACGTATGATGAAGCCAATGCCATTTGAAGGTGCAAGCAATATCCCGATGGTGAGCAAAAGCAATGGCTTACCCATCAATTTTCCATCTGTATTTACTTCTAACTGGCAGAGCCAGGATAAGCGTAATGCACAATTCTTTGTGAATTATCTCCCCGAGGTACAGGAAATTATTCTCGATATAAGCTCTTTGAAAGATGTGAAGATTTCAAGTAATCCTTTAGGAAATTTTAAGACTGCAGCATCTGCAAAAGATTTGACAATAACCATTGAACCATTAAGTGCAGTGATGGTATCCTACAGAAAATAAATTGGGACTCAGAAAAGTTTAAAAACAAAAATATATCCAAACTACCATATAAATAAAAAAATGTAGATATTTGAATATCAATTTTTTAAATTTAGAATATATTTAACCTTAGAAGAAAAAAAATTAAACGAATGAATAAAATTATTTTTACAATATTGCTTTTTTTGGTGTTGGTCTCCTGCGGAACTCAGCGACAGATCAGAAGAACATATATCAATCAGCAGGAAGCTAAGCTTAAAGAAGATTTCGGCACCCCCAAAAGCATTATCAATTATAAAGATGATAAGATTTATATATTCGAGAAGTCAGAAGAGCTAAAAAGTACAGAGATCAATCAGGGAAAACTGACACTTGATCCTATAATAACCCCTCAGGTTACCAAGACAAAACGTTATTACTTTACAGTCAGGGACGGTATAATTATTGAAACCAGATTCGAGAAAGAATATGAGCGGTGATTTAAATAAATTTTATAATTTTGTACCCATTAATTTGCCCAGATGGCGGAATTGGTAGACGCGTTAGTTTCAGGGACTAGTGTCCTTCTGGACGTGCAGGTTCGAGTCCTGTTCTGGGCACAATTAACTAATAAAATAATAAATCATGACCAATAAATTATTTAACCGGCGTTCATTTATAAAATCCGGTTCATTAGCAATTGG
>CAZTAL010000100.1:0-30274 GCA_964611525.1 uncultured Prolixibacteraceae bacterium | reverse complement strand
AAAAGGAAACAGGAAAATCCATCGACAAAATTGAAAAGGAAATTATTTCATTTCATTTAAATGGTTTGCCCAAAGGACATTTACTTGAACTGGGATGTGGTACCGGACACTGGACCCGCTTTTTCAGCCAGCAGGGATTTCATGTAACAGCTATCGACGAGTCGGAAGCCATGCTTGAAATGGCTCGTTCAAAAGATATTCAAAATGTTTCATTCCAATTAGCGGACGCTTCCAGCCTTCCCTTTTCTGATAACAGTTTTAGGGCAATTGCATCTGTGACAATGCTGGAATTTGTAGAAGATGTTGAAGAAGTGCTGAATGAAATTAACCGGATTCTAAAACCCGGGGGGACACTCTTTCTGGGATGTTTGAATGAATTGTCGGAATTGGGTAAAAACAAGGGAAATGGCTCCGTTTTTAAACACGGCAGTTTTTTTACACCCGATGAATTAAGGCAAATGCTTTCCCTGTTCGGGACTCCCACCATTTCCGCCGGCGTTTATTTCTCGCCCGGTTTTGAACTTTTAGACGGAACAGAAAAACAAAATACCGTGCAGCCTGCGTTTATTGCTGCCTCGGTGAAAAAAACAAAATAGAAAATCATGGAAATAACAGTTGAAATCGGCTACTATCCTTTACTGGATAATTATGAAAAGCCTGTTGAAGAATTCATTGAGAAACTGGCTGAAAACAAAAAGATTACCATTGAATACGGAACGATGAGCAATCTTTTAACCGGCCGTTACGAGGATGTGATGGAGCTGCTGAATCAACAGCTGAAACCCTGCCTGGAAAAATACCCGTCGGTTTTTACCCTGAAAATTTCCAGCGCTTGCAAAACCTGTAAAACCTGAAGTATGAGCGATAAAGGCTACATTCACGTTTACACCGGAAACGGAAAAGGAAAAACCACGGCAGCACTCGGACTTGCACTGAGAGCGGTGGGTGCCGGCAAAAAGGTATTTTTCGCCCAGTTTGTAAAAGGGAAAACCTATTCCGAAATTGAGGCGGTAAGAAAGTTTGTTCGTGGTATTACAATTAAACAATACGGGTTGGGCTGTTTTATTATAGAAAAACCCACCGAAGCTGACATTCAGGCTGCGCGAAAAGGACTAACAGAAGTGGCTGACATTCTGAAATCAGAAAAATACAATGTGGTTATTTTGGATGAAGCCAACATCGCGCTCTACTACCAACTTTTTTCTATCGATGAATTTTTGGATGTCCTGAAAAACAAAAACCCCGAAACCGAAGTGGTGGTTACCGGCCGGTACGCTCCGCCGAAACTGATTGAAATGGCCGACCTGGTTACCGAAATGAAAGAAGTGAAACATTATTACACCAATGGAATTGAGGCAAGAAAAGGGATAGAATACTAACCCTAAAAATGTTTAATCAACAGCTTGGTAATCTCCTTCAAATTGTCAAACCACTCAGGATTGAGGGGCCACATTTCCACGATTTCCCCATCGATTTCTTCGTCAAACACGCGGGCCTGATTCCTGTCTAAATCGCTTTGAATGTAAATTACACTTATGTTTTCCTTTCCGGCGAAATCCACCAGCGCTGCCATCCGGTGCGGCGTAGGTTCCTTGCCGCCGGGTTCCAGCGAATACTGAACCAACCCGTATTCGCGTGCAAAATACGAAAGGCTGGGATGAAACAGGATAATCTGACGGCCCTCAAAATTCTTTAATTTATCCCTGATTTCAGCATCCAACTCATCAATTTCCTCAACAAAGCGGGCTAAATTTGCCTGGTATTCACTTTTTTTTCGGGATTCAGCAACAAAAGTTCTTCGGTAATGCGGTCAGCCATTTGCTTTACCAGCGTTGGGGAAAGCCAGGTGTGCGGATTGATTCCTCCGGTGGAACTTTTTTCACCCGACGGAAGATATTCATTGCTTATCAAATCCAGCCCCTCCGTAAGATTCACAACTTTCATCTTTTTGTTTGCCTGTGCTATTTTTTCTTTCCATGAATATTCGAACCCAATGTATCCTATCCTGAACCAGGTTTCTGAACGGGCAATATTTTTAAGTTGCGAAGGGACCATCGTAAAATCTGCAGGACTGGCACCCGGAGGAAGCAACACGTTAATTTCGAAATCGTTCCCGGCAATTTCTTCAACAAAAGTTTTTATGGGTAAAATACTTACTGTCACTACAGGTTTTTTGAGGTACTTATTTTTATTTTTTTGCGAACCACAAGCAAAAAGTATTGCGGCTACATGAAATAAACATCAATTTCCTTCTCTTTTTCAAAAAATTTCAACGAAATACCGGCATCCATCAAAAACTTCCGCTTCAAACTGAATCCCAGAATATCTTCATAAAAATTTTCGATTTCTTCCGAATCATTCACCGAAAAAGCCGCATGATTAAACTTCATTTTTCTGACATTTAATTCACAAAATTAAATAAACTTTTGTTTATTTTGTAATTATTTGGAATTGGTTTAAATAAAAATTACTTAGCATGACTGAAGTATTCATCGCAACACTTAAACAAACACTGATGATAACCGCTTTCGTGTTGTTTATGATGGTGGTTATTGAATATATCAATGTACAAAGCCGGAATGTTTGGGCAGAAAAATTGCAAAAATCACCTTTTCTGCAAATCATTATTGCAGCCCTTCTGGGCATTACACCAGGATGCATGGGTGCGTTCACCGTAGTTAGCCTTTACACACATCGGATGATGGGCCTGGCAGGACTTGTTGCAGTAATGATTGCCACTTCGGGCGACGAAGCTTTTGTAATGTTTGCCCTGTTCCCGGGTAAAGCATTGCTGCTAAACGGAATTATGCTTGTTATTGCCATAGCTGCAGGTTGGGTGGTCCATCTTTTTGAACGCAAAAAAACCATCGACGAGATTCATGGCTTTGAGGTGCACCAGGAAGATGTCTGCCGCTGTTTCGATAAAACAATCGTTTTTCCTCAACTTAAAAAAATCACTTTTGAACGTTCTTTGCTCATAATTTCTACATTTCTTTTTACACTAATGATTGTTATTGGGGTCCTTGGCCCCAATGAATGGAACTGGAAAAAATTTACGTTTCTCATCGGAGCATTGTTTTTGCTTTTTGTTTTTCTCACAGTTCCAAACCATTTTTTAAAAGAGCATTTGTACAATCACATCCTTAAAAAGCATTTACTGCGTATATTCCTCTGGACGTGGGGCGCCTTTCTGGTGTTACATTTTGTAGAATCGAATTTGGCTTTAAGCAACCTGTTGCAAAATAATCTGAACACGGTTTTACTTATTTCCGTGCTGATTGGGATTATACCGGAATCGGGGCCTCATTTAATGATTGTAACTTTATTTTCACAAAACCTTTTGCCAACCAGTATTTTACTTGCCAACTCCATTGTACAGGACGGGCATGGTATGCTGCCGTTGCTGGCAGAATCGAGAAAAGATTTCATAAAAGTTAAAATAATTAATATGGTTGTTGGTCTGCTGGTTGGTTATATTTTATTGAAATTTAATCTGTAACACAACTGAATATCAATTTATTTATTGAGAATAAAAACTATATAATATGCTCACAATCAATGATTTACCCGCTGGCAAAAAAGGAATTATCAGGACTATAAACGGTGGATATGGGCTGATTCAGAAATTAGATTCGCTTGGCATACGAGAAGGAATAGAAATAGCCAGGATAAGCACACAATGGATGAAGGGTCCGGTAACAATACGCTATGGAAACAGTGAAGTAGCCATCGGACATAATATGGCAATGAAAATAATGGTAGAACCAGTTTAACTACGATTATCGATGAAGATATTGCTCATAGGAAATCCCAACGTTGGGAAAAGCGTGCTTTTTAACCGGCTTACCGGGATGGATGTAATTTCATCGAATTATCCGGGGACCACTATCGACTATACGAAAGGATATTTTAACATTCAGGGAGAGCTGGCCGAATTAATTGATGTTCCTGGTATTTATTCGCTGAAAGCAGCATCGAAAGCAGAAGAAATAGCTGTGCAAATGCTAAAAGATGGCGATGTTTTTATCAGCGTTATCGATGCCACAAATCTGGAACGGGGACTTAACCTTACGCTTCAGTTGATTAAGCAGGGAAAACCTCTGCTGGTTGCATTGAATTTGTTCGATGAAACAAAACACAAAGGTATATCTATCGATGTTGAAAAGCTGGAACAGGTACTGGGCGTTCCCTGCATTCCGACTTCTGCACTTTCGGGCGAAGGCATAAAGGAGCTGGTATTGAAAATTTGTGATGCAGGTGTTTCCGATTTTGTTTTCGATAATTCACAGCGATGGAACGAAGTCGGGAAAATTATTAGTACGGTACAGGAAATTAAATCGAAAAACTACACTTTTTCAGAAATGCTGCGGGATGCCTCTATTAAACCGCTCACCGGAATCCCGCTATTGATTCTCGTTTTATTGCTCACATTTACCCTCATCCGGTTTATAGGGGAAGGTTTAATCGGATTTGTTTTTGAACCATTTTTCGAAAAAGTCTGGTCACCAATTATGCTCGGGCTTTCGGAGCTATTGGGGCAATCCGGGCTTTTGCATGATTTATTGATTGGTAAATTGGTTGATGGTACCATTGATTACGGACAATCCTTCGGGCTATTAACCACGGGGTTGTTTGTTCCTATAGGAGCTGTATTGCCTTATGTATTTGCATTTTATACGGTGCTGGCAGTTTTGGAAGATTCCGGGTATCTTCCACGGGTGGCTGTTATGATGGATAACGGCATGCACAGGGCCGGGCTACATGGCCTTGCCATAATCCCCATGTTGCTCGGATTCGGGTGCAATGTTCCGGGAGCTTTGGCCACCAGGGTAATGGAAACCCGAAAAGAAAAATTTATCACCGCAACATTAATGTCGATTGCAATACCATGTATGGCATTGCAGGCAATGTTGTTCGGAATATTGGGGCCTTTTGGCTTCAAGGGTCTGGGTATTGTGTTTGGAACGCTCGTAATCGTTTGGTTTGTTTTGGGCCTCATTCTAAAAAAAATGATAAAAGGTACCCCACCCGAAATTTTTCTTGAGATCCCGCCTTACAGAATTCCTTATTTTAAAGGATTAGTAAAAAAAGTGTGGATGCGGTTAAGGTGGTTTATTAAAGAAGCTGTGCCTTTCGTGCTTTTGGGCGTGTTCATCGCCAACCTTTTATATTCAACAGGAATCATGCAGTTTATAGGCAGAATAGCTTCACCGGTATTTGATCATCTGCTGGGATTACCCGATGAAGCAGCCGGAGCTTTGATCATAGGTTTTTTGCGAAAAGACCTTGCAGTTGGCATGCTGGTACCGCTGAATATGACCTTTCAGCAACTGGTGGTGGCCTCCGTTGTGTTGTCGATGTACTTTCCATGTGTAGCTACTTTTGCTGTTCTTTTAAAAGAACTGGGGATAAGAGATATGATAAAATCAACGGTAATAATGGTTTTGTCTGCATTAATTACCGGGAGTCTCGTAAATCTGTTATTATCACTGATAACAAACTAATTATCAGATTATATCAATCGGATATTTACAAGATTTTTTGATATGTATTTTCCAAAAAACGCTGGAAAAATTTGAATTATTTCAAACATTTGTTTATTTTTAAAAGATGAGTCCATTCTAAAAAGTATATTTTATCATCAAATTTATTTGAGCAAAAATTAAAATAATTGATTTTAAATGCAAAATCATTTGCATAATTTATCGGCCATATTTTACCAAATACCAATATCACAGTCGCCTGAGAAATTGCCGACCTGCCAGCCACCGCAATAAGGACAAATTCGGACAAAATCGAATACTATTCGCGACAAAGTCAGTATCTGCCTGGTTTTCAAACCGAACATCCATCAGGAATTTGCCAATGTTGACCAGAAAATCGTTTGGAACGGCTGCATCAATTTCCTCAGCTATGACAGTGCTGAAGAGAGTATGATGCGCATTGAGAGCAATAAAATTGCGTACGAGTTGATGAAGAGTCTGGAGAAATATTGAATTTGTTTATTCAATTATCCAAATGGGCAAGCCACATTTAAGTTAAAAGGGCCTTATGCACGTGTTCAGGATAACGACAGTTCTGATTTCAATGAAATAAGATCGTGCAATACGTTTACTCCGTGTGATTTAACATGGCCTGCTTCAGGCTGTTCTCCATGAAGATGACAGCTTTGATTTTTCCACAAACATTTTGGGAAACTTAACAGGAGATGATCTTTACTATTCAGGTGGTAAATTCCGGGCAAACAATCTTAATCAAAAAGGAGTTATTGATTTGGGGGATATCGGTGATGCTGATCTGACTGCAGTTACTATTCCTATAACCGGTTATACACGGCAAGGAGTAACTGCAACAGCAGGCCACACATATGTTTCCAAGGCTCAAAAAGGAGAAACCGGAAGCTTTATTACTTTTCGCGTTGATGCTATAAGCGGAGATAAATCAAACGTTACTATAAGTTACTTTTACCGTCTGACTCCTTATTGGTATATTGCAAATCTTAATTCAAAAGAAATACATAAGCCAAATTGTGAATGGGTATCTTTAATGGCTCCCGGCAATAAGATGACCTGCAAGGGTTTAGATAAAGTTGCAGACTTAATACAAAACCATGGGTATAACGGATGCCATTATTGTCTTTCAAGATATGATACGGACACGCTTTCCAAACAAAAAGTTTTGGAAAACTTAAATGAAGATTTAGCCTGAGGAATTCTTTGTTTTAACCCCTTTATTCGCTGTACAAAATTTGTTCAATTAAATTAGTACAGCAGATTAATAAAATTATAATGTATTTTAATATTAAGTTTTATTGATAGCATATGTTCATACGCGTGGTAATTTCCATGGATCCCTGTATTGCGGTTCAATAAAATGGTTAGCTTTTTTTGAGTTGGTAAATTTGTTTTCATCATCATCCCAGAGTAACAGTCCTTCACCTGAGCGCACTGCTATGTTGGCAATATGTGTTGCAACTGCCGCGGCTCTTCCTGTTTCCGGGGGACAGGCAGGAACATTGCGTGTTTTTATACAATCAATGAAATTTGCAGCGTGTTTAGCGTGGCTATCCCTTCCTTTTTCTGATTCTTCAGGTATTTTGGGGGCATCTTTTTTGGTATCCCATTCAGGAATGATTTTATAACCGGCACGGTCAGCCAGTATCGTACCTGAATCACCAATAAAAGCAAGTCCGTAGTTTTTATTCCAGGGACCTTTCTCCGCCGCCGTAATCCCAAAACATCCTCCACATCCCGTGAAAACGATTTATGTTAAAATTTCTTTCAGGCGCAGGCCCCAGCCACATATCATAGTCGATACCTTCAGGTACCGGCTGGTCAGGCTGCTTAGGCGCACCGACCCCATAATTGAAATTGCCCCAGATATTAACTTTCCTGAGTTTACCTTATCGCCTGGAGCAACCAGGCTGTATGCTTGCATAGGCTTTAGTAAACTCATTCCGGCAGCAGGCAAATCCACAAATAATCTAATTGAAGATCCCCTGCTGCCACGCTACACACTGGTTTTTGACCGTGAAGCATACAGCCCATACTTTTCGGTGAGCTATGGGATACCCGGCAAATCGCACTGTACATGTTCTCCAGATGGGCACAGGAAAATTTTTTCAGGTATATGAGACAGGAATACGATATAGACAGGATAGTACAATATGGTGTGGATAAATTATTTATTTATGGTTGGATAAAAGATACTGATATACGAAACTGGATGATACCAGAAGTAATGCAGGAATCGGCCTGGAGAATCATTGGGGTATATCATAAGTCAAATCAGAATTGCCACAGGGATATTGATATTAAAGACTTCTGCCTGGCTTAATACCCGGACACTTTCTCCGGCAATATTACCGATGATTACTCCTGCTGCAATGCATTAACCAACCCACCGCGTCAAATATTTTTCAAAAAAACCTGTTTGTTTTTGTTGTTTGCTCATATAATTTAAGGTATTCCGGTTTTTGTAGGGCCCCGGAAATACAACCGGCATACATTTCGGCTGCCTGCCTCACATTTTCCGGTAATTTACCTTTCAATACCACATCAGAAATACAAAAATGACCACCAGGTTTCAGGACTCTGTGAATCTCAGAAAAAGCTTTTTGTTTGTCGGGGACAAGATTTAAAACACAATTACTTATAACTACATCAAATGTATTTGCCGGTAAAGGAATATCCTCAATATCCCCTGAAATAAATTCAATGTTGCAGGAGCCTGTTTTGGCAACATTATACCTTGCTTTCCGGATCATCTCTTCTGTAAAGTCTAATCCTGTCACTTTACCTGTTTCTCCTACAATTGAGCGGGCAACAAAACAGTCGTTTCCCGCTCCCGAACCCAGATCAAGAACAGTGTCCCCGATTTTTATACCTGCAAATTCGGTTGGCAATCCGCAACCTAATCCAAGGTCGGCATAAGGATTGTGACCTGAGACTTTTGTGTATTCATCCCCTATCATACTTAATTCCGGATCACCACAACAACCGGAAGGTCCGCAGCATGAAGACTGGTTTAAAAAAGTACTTTGAGATACAAGTGCCCCGTATTTTTTCTTAACGATCAATTTTAAATTTTCTGCTTTCATTTTAATTTAGGTTTTAATTCTTCTGTGTAGAGTTTATTAAAAGCCTCTTTAATTTCATCACGTACCCGGTAGTATTCATTTTGAATAAATTCCGTTGTACCGGTGGAATGGGAAGGATCGTCGAATCCAATGTGAAGGCGATGTTTCACATTTCCCAAAAATGCAGGGCAGTTTTCATCAGCGTCTCCACATACGGTAATCACGTAGTCCCATTTCTCATTAAGGTATAAATCCACTAAATCGGAAGTATGATGGCTTATGTCAATACCAATTTCCTTCATTACTTCCACAGCTTTCCCGTTTAGCTTCCCTGACGGTTCTGTTCCGGCAGAAAACACTTCCAACCTATTATCGAAGGATTTCAAAAAACCATGTGCCATCTGGCTTCGGCAACTGTTGCCGGTGCATAGAATTAAAATCTTCATTTATTCTTTCATTATTTTATAGTGTATATCCGAAAAAATCCTGTGCCCGACCGATTCCGAGTGACACGAATTACAGTTCATTTTAACAGCAGTATTTTTTAATTTGCCTTCATTCCCGTGGCATGACATGCATGTATTTGATGTTTCATCACTTTGAATATTCGTAATGTATGCGCTGGCATAAATGTTATTGAGGGACCTGACGACTTTTTCAGCTACATCACCGGTCAGGCGGCGGCATCTTTCTTTTCTTTCATCACTGCTGACCGTAAAACCGGATATCTTACTCCAGTTTGTATTGGATGAATGGCACAAAATAGAATTTGAAACACTTGTGGGAGGTGTATAATTATAATTAGGATTTCGTGGGCTGAATTTTGGAAGCGCTTCTTTTTCATACCATTGAAAAATATCGGATATCATTTTATCCTGTACCGCCTTATCATTAATAAACAAACCGATAAGTGCTGCTGCCCCGTTTAATGCACCGCACACAGATCCATAGCCACCAATACCGCCATGTCCGTACCTAAACATCTGATAAGGAAAGGACACATATGGCTCACCAAATTTCTCTGCTAACTGAGAAATGACGCTCTTTATTGTAGCATACATACAGCTACCCTCACTATAAAATTTATATGCCGAATCTGCTGTAATGGCTGGGTCCAGAAGAATAGAATTCCATATGCCCTCCGGATTGTTGTATTCAAGTTGGGATGGTTCTGAATTAAGCTGATTTTTAGTTTTAAATGCATTTGAAAGAGTAATCAGACCGACTCCACCCCCTGCAATAGCACCTGCAGCTAATTTAATTACTTTGCGTCTGTCCATTTTTAGTTGTTTTGATTGATTAATGATTTTTATTCATAATTTAATTTTGTCTTATTTTTTAAAAAAATGCTCCGTAAAACAGGCCGGATCCCGTTGCCATAACTACCACCAGTGTTACATAAACGGCAGTTTTTTGTGTTCCCATAACACCACGGATCACAAGCATATTCGGGAGTGAAAGAGATGGTCCGGCCAGCAACAATGCCAGCGCAGGGCCTTTCCCCATCCCGGAGGCAATCAATCCCTGTAAAATGGGTACTTCTGTCAGTGTGGCAA
Organism: uncultured Prolixibacteraceae bacterium; assembly: GCA_964611525.1. Taxonomy (GTDB): domain Bacteria; phylum Bacteroidota; class Bacteroidia; order Bacteroidales; family Prolixibacteraceae; genus JAAYJR01. The sequence goes on along the minus strand of CAZTAL010000100.1, from coordinate 20,140 downwards.
AATACATGAATGCTCCAACTATAGATGCAAAAAAATTGGCGAAAACAGTATTACCCCCTACAAGAATCCCAATCCATTCATTCGGTATTACACCTGCCATTGCCGTATCATCGTGTGTTGATCCCAGTAAAAAACCGGCAATTAATACTCCTATAGCCAGTAAAGGCATTATCTGTTTGGCAAATTCCCAAGATGAGATTGTCCACTGTTTATTTTCCGGTTCTCTTTTATCCAGTAAAGTAATCACAGCAATGGAAGTAATTCCGGTGACCATCGGGATTAATGGTGATGAGCTGATAAGGGCTGAAAGTGTTGTCACAATAGCAGCCAGCAATACCCGCTGCCATTTTATTTTCAGGATGTGGATCAAAGAGAAGACAAGCACGAGTGAAAAGACCACAGTTATATTCCATTTATTGCTCCACAGCCAGAACCATATACCGCTTTCAACCCCTTCGGCGGGTCTTCCCCAGTTGACAAAAACAAGAATGAGCACAAGGGTGAAAAAATGTAATGCTGTCTGCCACATTGGGCGTTTCTCAGGCATATCCGGAAAATTCATCTGCTCTTCACGTTTTGCACGTTCTTCTTTCCTGTATATAAGGGACATGGCTGAACCAATGACAACAGCGAAAAGCACTGCACCCACAATACGGGCTACGCCCATTTCAAATCCCAGTATGCGGGCTGTTAAAATGATAGCCAGGATATTGATAGCAGGTCCGGAGTAAAGAAAAGCAATAGCAGGTCCCAATCCCGCACCCCGCTTGTGAATACTGGCAAATAAGGGAAGAATAGTACAGCTGCACACCGCCAGGATAGTCCCGGAAACCGATGCCACTGTATAGGCCAGCCATTTTTTCGCTTTTGCTCCGAAGTACTTCATAACAGCTCCCTGGCTGACAAATACCGAGATTACACCGGCAATAAAAAAGGCAGGCAACAGGCACAGTATAACATGCTCCTGAGCATACCATTTCGATAAATCCAGCATTGCCATTATTGCTTCTCTAAATCGCAGGCTTTCTAAAGGCATAAAAAAGAAAAATACAAAAACGGCAATTATCCAACCCAAGATTTTAATTTCTTTTCTCCAATCCATAATTTTAAATGTACATGTTCGTAAAATCCCGAACTAATCCTGTAAAATTTTTTATAAAAAAACTGTAATTATATAATAAATACCTACTCCGATGAAAAGCAATGCAATTACTCTGCGGAACCAGACTTCAAATGTCCTTATCCTGTTGTACAGGTTACCAACGCCGGAAATTGCGTAGGCAATGATCCAGGCAAATATTATATCAATTGTTGTTCTCATAATACTGAAATTAAAATTATTGATTTAAAATACTTTTGAGTTCCTTATCTCCTGGTAATCTTCCGCTTAATACGACTTTCCCGTCAACTACCAATGCCGGTGTATGCATTACGCCATATTGTATGATTTGCATGATGTCTTCCACTTTGCTTACTTCAGCTTGAATATCCATTTCAGAAAGTGCATCATAAATTGATTTTTCCAAGGCCTTGCATTTCGGACAGCCTGTTCCTAATACTTTTATTTCCATGTTAATTATTTATTATGATTTTTATTCGTAATTCGTCAAATAACGAACTAATAAGGCAAAAATTTTTTATATTTTCAAAAAATGCTTAAACAACTTCTGAACTTCAGCCCAGTTTTCTTTATTAAGGCAATATCTGATTTTGGGAGCTTCAATCTCGCCCTGAATCAAACCAGCTGATTTTAGTTCTTTCAAATGTTGTGACAATGTTGATTTGGCAATAGGCAATTCATCACTAAGATCACCGCTATAACAGCAACTCTGCTTTGACAACAATTCCAGCACATACATCCTGACAGGATGTCCCATTGCTTTTGCATACCGCGCAGCTCTTTGCTGCTTTTCAGTAATTACTTTTTCAATAATCATTTTGTATTCGTGATATTACGAACAAAGATAGTAAATTTTATTACATTGTAGAGAAACTAAAAGATTTTAATAAGAAAAAAAATGATAATCGATTGATGCTAAATGATTGTAGGTTATTGAGGAAGCATTTATATTGGTGAATATCCTGTTTTGATTATATAACTAAATCAATAATTTTCCGGTTGGCTTCATCCACCAGTTTTAAGTCAATATCTATAAAAGTATCGGTAACAGTGTTTGATCCATTGCCCAATGCTAACCTTACTGTATCTTTTGGAATGCCATTACTATAAGCTATGGTTGCCCGGGAATGCCGGGCATATAACACTTTAAAATTATGAAGATTTCAATGTTACATGTACGGGTTTCCGGTATGGATCAACGTTCAGACCGGCAAAAAGTAAATGAAAAAGATTTCGATAAATAATGTGCAGCTTTATCCTCATCCTTTATAAACAGGCCTCGGTCTTTTAGAATTTGAATTTGTTGCAGAATTGTAAGAGGTGGTTTAGTATAATTTATAAAAACACCCCCCTATAAAAATCGAAAGCCCGCCTGGGTGCGCTGTTCTTATGGAAAGCGTGGCAGGTATTATTACTTGTAAATATATAATTATCATATCCACAATATTTTTGCGATTGAATAATTTAATTACCTTTGCGGCCAAATTAACATAGTGATTTCCACAAAGCGTTGTCAGACATTTTGCCCAGTCTGTATCTGAGTTCATTTCAGCCGGGATAACAAATTCATCGCTCCCGGAAGCACAACATATAAATACATAATGATAAAATTTGAAGAAATGGGATTTACTCCCGGTATTCTGAAGGCAATTCAGGAATTGGGATTTGAGCAGCCTATGCCGGTCCAGCAACAAGTTATTCCTTTGATGCTGGAAGATGAACGCGATATTATTGCTCTCGCGCAGACAGGAACAGGAAAAACAGCAGCCTTCGGTCTGCCACTGGTTCAGGTAACTGATACTCAGATAAACAGTACACAAGCCCTAATACTATGCCCCACCCGTGAACTTTGTATGCAGATCACCGGGGACATGACAGATTATTCCAGGCATACAGGTAATTTGAATGTACTTGCAGTATATGGAGGTTCAAGTATTGAGAACCAGATAAAAGCTTTAAAAAAAGGTGTACAAATCATAGTTGCCACACCAGGAAGACTTCTTGACCTGATTGGAAGGGGAGCTGTAAAATTATCTCAGGTAACCACTGTAATACTCGATGAAGCTGATGAAATGCTTAATATGGGCTTTCTTGAAAGCATTAATGAGATTCTCGGACAAGTTTCAGGAGACAGAAGAATGCTTTTGTTTTCAGCGACTATGTCACCGGAAATTGCATCAATTGCAAAAAAATTCATGAAAAATCAGGTTGAAGTCACTATAGGAACAAAAAATTCATCTGCTGAAAATATAAGTCATGTTTATTATAGTATAAATGCAAAGGATAAATATAAAGTACTTAAACGCATAGCTGATTCAGAACCGGATATTTATGCAATTGTTTTTTGCCGGACACGCAGAGAAACGCAGGAAGTGGCTTCAAAATTGATAAATGATAATTATAATGCTGATGCGCTACATGGTGATCTGTCCCAGGCTCAGCGCGACACTGTAATGCAAAAATTCAGATCACGGAACCTCCGCCTGTTGGTGGCAACTGACGTTGCTGCACGCGGACTGGATGTGGATGATCTTACTCATGTTATTAATTTTAATCTGCCTGATGATCCGGAAATTTATACCCACAGGTGCGGCCGGACGGGAAGAGCCGGTAAAACAGGAATCTCTGTTTCACTTATTCACCTGAAAGAAAGGAATAATCTTAATAAAATAGAAAAGCTCATAAAAAAATCTTTTAAAAGCATACAGATTCCAACAGGCAGTGAGATTTGTGAAAGACAGCTTTTAAACTGGGTCAACAAACTTGAAACCATTAAAACTGATCATCAGGAAATTGAAAAATTATTACCCGAAATATACCTTAAACTTTCAGGACTGGCCAGGGAGGAGCTCATTAAACGAGTCGTTTCACTTGAGTTTGACAGGTTCCTTGATGATTACCGGCATGGTGAAACCCTGATCGATTCCGTTCCTGAGAAAAATAAAAGTCACAATAAACCGGGCAGAAAAAAATCACGTGATAAATACATAGCCAATTATACAAGATTATTCATTAATCTCGGAAAATCTGACGGATTTTATCCGGAACAACTTATTGACCTGGTAAATACTAATCTAACCGGAAAGAAAATACCTATCGGAAAGATTGATCTTTTAAAGAATTTTTCCTTTTTCGAGATTGAAGACAGCCATACCTTTGACCTGATAGGAGCACTAAATAATGCAAAATTTATGGATAGGAAGGTTTCGGTGGAGATTGCACGGGAAAATACAGGTAAACAGGGACTGGCAGATTATTCAGGAATAAAAACTACCAGAGGGTCAATAGGCAGAAATGGAAAAGTAAATAGAAAAAAAAGACAGAAATCTATATACAAGAATTAGCTCCTCGTTTTTGAGCTCTGGGGTTTAAAATTTGAAAACTGAAAAAATAAATAAAACGAGCACAATAATTATCAATACATAAAATGATGATTAAAATTCGAGTTCAGAATGGTACCATTGAAAACAATCAATTTTAAACAGATGAAAGCACTAAGAATCGGGAATCTTTCAATTGCCGTGCCTGTAATACAGGGAGGAATGGGTGTTGGAATTTCGTTGTCCGGACTGGCAGCTGCAGTGGCAAACGAAGGAGGTGTTGGTGTAATATCAAGTGCAGGACTTGGCATTCTGTACAGAAATTTTTCTAAAAACTATATTGAAGCAAGTATTCAGGGACTCAGGCAGGAAATACGAAAAGCGAGGGAGAAAACTCTTGGAGTAATTGGAGTCAACGTTATGGTTGCCATGACAAATTTTGCGGATATGGTCAGGACTTCCATCTCTGAAAAGATAGATATTATTATAGCGGGCGCGGGACTTCCCCTGGATTTGCCTTCCTTTTTAAAAAAGGATAGTATTACAAAACTTATACCTATAGTTTCATCGGCCAGGGCAGCGAAAATTATCTGTGAAAAATGGAAATCAAACTATGATTATCTGCCTGATGCCGTTATTGTTGAAGGACCTAAAGCAGGCGGTCACCTGGGTTTTAAAAATGAACAAATAGAAGATGGTAATTATACCCTTGAGAAACTAGTTCCGCAAATACTTAATGAGCTGAAGTCTTTTGAAGAAAAATTCAATAAACCGATACCACTTATTGCAGCAGGAGGGATCTATACGGGTGTGGATATTAATAAAATAATGAAGTTGGGAGCTTCTGGTGTTCAGATGGGAACCAGATTCGTGACCACTCATGAATGCGATGCTTCTCAAGGTTTTAAACAAGCATACATTGATTCAGTTGAAAAAGATATTGAAATTATAAACAGTCCTGTTGGAATGCCCGGAAGGGCTATTTTTTCAAATTTTATACAAAAAATGAAAGAAGGCAAAAAGCAACCCCTAAAATGTCCTTTTAAATGCATTAAGACCTGCGATATTGCTAAAAGTCCTTATTGCATCATTACAGCACTCGTTAGTGCACTTAAGGGAAATTTCGAAAATGGTTTTGCTTTTGCCGGCAGTAATGCATTTAAAGCAACTAAAATATCTTCGGTTAAGGAGATCTTTCAATCGCTTTTAAAAGAATACAGATATAAATCTTCCTGAATATTTGTTAGTTATTCTATTAACAGTTAACTTTTTTCTGTAGTCAAGTCTGAATTAATTCCCCTAAAATTTGTATTTTTACCAGTGTCTTAGTTGTTAGTAACAGAACTTAAGAAGACAAACCGGCATATTCTGTTACACAGGTAGTCCGGTAAAAAGTCATAAAAGACAACCGTAAAAATAATTAATAATGTTTAGGTCACTATTAAACAGGCCTTATCCTTTTAACGATGAATTTAAATTCAACTTGCAGTCTGTTTCAGGCATTACTCTTGGTCTGTTTTTATTTCTACTGTTCTTTCAGCCATTAGATCCCCCGGTTACTGATTTCAATAAAAAATTATTGATTTTGTCCGGTTTTGCTTTAATCACACTATCTTTCCTTAGCTTGAGCAGAATCTTCTTACCGTCGGTATCACCCAATTTTATTGATAAATGGACAATAAAAAAGGAAATTATTCTTCACTTGGTTTTTTTAGTTTTTAATACGGTTGCGTATGTGTTTTTTGCCCGGTATGTCGGCCTGATTGAAATAACAGATTTTATTTTTAGCATATGAGAAAAATTGCATATGCCTGAATGTATTATTCATATTTCGCAGATTTTTCTGCAATAAAATTTTAAAAAATGAATATCTTACTTGTTTATCCTGAATATCCGGATACTTTCTGGAGTTTTAAGCATGCTCTGAAATTTGTATCCAAAAAAGCAGCACATCCGCCGCTTGGATTGTTGACAGTTGCATCAATTCTTCCGTCCGGATGGAATAAAAAACTTATTGACATGAATGTTGAAAAGTTGAAGACAAAGGATATATTTTGGGCTGATTATATTTTTTTAGGAGCTATGTCTGCCCAATATACTTCATCAGTTGAAGTTATTAAGCTCTGTAAATCATTAGGGAAAAAGATTGTTGCCGGAGGTCCTTTGTTTACTGAAGATTATGAAAAATTTGAAGACGTTGATCACCTGGTCCTTAATGAGGCTGAAATAACACTTCCCCGGTTTCTCAGGGATTTGGAGCAGGGATGTGTAAGAAGAATATACCGGACCGATGAATTTGCCGAAATGAAATATTCTCCCGCACCTGATTATTCCCTGATCAGTTCTTCAAATTACTCTTCACAAAGCATTCAGTATTCACGGGGATGCCCTTTTAATTGTGAATTTTGTGATATTACTGCTTTGCTCGGGCACAAAATGCGAACCAAAACATCGGGACAGATCACAAATGAACTGGAATCAATATACTCTTTAGGATGGCGCGGCAATATCTTTTTTGTAGATGATAATTTTATAGGGAAAAAACAGGAATTAAAAAAGACTCTTTTACCTGCTATAATAAATTGGATGCAACTTCATGGCAATCCGTTTAATTTTACTACAGAAGCTTCTATTAATCTCTCGGACGACCCGGAATTGCTGCAACTCATGACAAAGGCAGGATTTTCTTCAGTGTTTGTCGGGATTGAAACTCCCAATGAATCAAGTCTGATAGAGTGCCAGAAAGTACAAAACAGGCACCGGGATCTTATTAAAAGTGTAAAAACTATTCAAAACAACGGAATTGAAGTATCAGGAGGTTTTATTGTAGGGTTCGATAGTGATACACCAAACATTTTTCAACAACAAATTGAGTTTATTCAGAAAAGCGGAATTATATCTGCCATGGTTGGCATTTTGAATGCCCCGACCAAATCGAGGCTATACCAGCGATTGAAAAATGAAGGCAGGATTTTGAGCAAAATGACAGGCGACAATACCGATGCCACTACTAATTTTATTCCTAAAATGGACAAGGAAATACTGGTAAACGGTTATTATGATATCCTTCACGGAATATATGATGCAAAACCTTACTATCAGCGCATACGCCATTTCCTGGAGGATTTTCATCCACAGGTAAAAAATAAAACTAAAATCACTTATGATAAATTAATGGCGCTTATAAAATCTATTTTTATCATCGGCTTATTCGATAAAAACCGTAAATATTATTGGCATCTGTTTTTTTGGAGCCTGTTCCGCCGGCCCAAAGTATTTCCTCTGGCGATTACTTATTCAGTTTATGGATACCACTATCGCAGGGTTTTTAAACTTAGTTGAAGATATGGGTGGAAAAAGTCAATAACTGTATCTTGTTCGTTTCAGTTCATTTGAGGTTTTAATTCTTCTGTATAGAGTTTAGAAAAAGCCTCTTTAATTTCATCACGTACCCTGTAGTATTCATTTTGGATAAATTCAGGTTTACCGGCAGCATGGGATGGATCATCGAAACCAATGTGCAGTCGATGTTTCACTTTTCCCGAAAAGGTTGTGCAGTTTTTATCAGCGCCTCCGCAGACTGTAACTACATAATCCCATTCCTTATCAAGGTACAAATCTACTGCATCGGAAGAATTATGGCTGATGTCAATACCAATTTCCTTCATTACTTCCACGGCTTTCCTGTTTAGTTTCCCTGACCAATCATATTAATCTTTTGCATGATTGGTATGAAGATGAACTTGGATATTCATGGGTTAATCCGTTGACAGGCTCTTCCCGTTTCAATGCAAGGGTGAATGATCCCAGAAACAATGCATTTGCAGGTGATCCTATGCTTTTTGGCACCAACAATTTTGCGAGAAGCAGTGATGTAATCTATCATGAATGCACCCACAACATCCTGTATGAAATTTATGGTGACTGGATTGGTTATCCGGCAACACATAATGAAGCTTATGCAATGGATGAGGGCTTTGCTGACTATTTTGCAAGCAGCTTCACCAGTAAATGGCGCCACTTCAATTACCCGGCATTTTTCATGGGATTTCTTGTTCCACAATTCAGGAGAATAATCAAAAATGGTGATATCATCATATAAATCAAAATAATAATCGGGGACTGACTTGACATACTCATTGTTTAAAATTAAACAATCTTCACGACTGAATAATTCAATTGGTTTTATTTGAAGATGTTCACATACTTTTTCTGCATAATCCCTCACAGCAGTTGTAACTACAACCACATCAGCAATAGTACGACATTTTTGGACAAATTCTTTTGCGTGAGGTCTTTCGTAAATAGGTAAATAACCGGCATATTTGAAAAGAATATTTGCCGGCAGCCTGGAAAAGGATGCATAAATCAGGGTGTTATCCAAATCAAGAATAATCAATTTTTCCATCATTCTTTAAACAGATATCATTTAAAACCAGATTAATATAAAATTACACTAAATAAATGGTCAGTCAAAATTTAACCGGTTGTATTTGTGCTTAATAAAGGTTTTTTGGTTATGAATTTTAAATTTGAAAGATGGATATTATTTCCAGGATAAGAATATATTATGGGATTTTAGAATACGGTCGATATTGGAACCTGCTAACATTAACTGATATCTCTGCTATTACTATGCAAACAGATATATTATTCCTTCTGATTGTGAATAAGCTTATGCCCGGGATATTTGAAGGGCATATTGCGTCGTACCTCAGTGCATACATGATTTTTCTGCAAGTATTGCAGAGGTGTTGAAGAAACAGATGAACTATGAGATATGTTTAATAGGCTGCCTCAATAATCTGATGCCCCATTAATCCGGGCAACGTAAAACTAATTCCACTTTCTGTTTGCCTGATGGAAATGTTTTTTCCTTGTGGAACCATTGAAATTTTTCGAACCTTCTGTGAAACATTCAATATAGCTTTTATATTATAAACCGGAACCACATCTTCTAACACATCGAAGGATTGACCCCGTCGTTCAGGTATATAGTAAATAGAAAATGAATGACAAACCGGTTTTTATCTGGTTGATGATTCACTGTGGCAAGCAGCGAACTCTTCCGGATCAAAATCAATCCCAATATCCGGAATTTGGCCACTTGTGTGAAAATCAAGGTGCACCTGCCTGTACCTGAGAGGAAGACTTTGGTCAAGGGGCCCTTCGGCTGGCGGATTTAACAAAGGTATAGGATGGTCACTATTTCCCGTATTGCCCGGAAAAGCGATTTCCCGGGGTACAAGCCCCAGTGTTCCGGTCGTAAGTGAGCTTTTCTGAAGAAATGAACGGCGTTTCATTTGATAAATATTTAAATTAGATAAATTCAAGCGCTAAATTTTTACCACTTTCAAAATTATGAAAAATACCGTATAAAGTATAAATTGTTTAAGGATTATGTCAATAACCAGGCAACTAAAATTAAAGTGGCAACATTTTCAATCCGCCATCAAAACTATTTTATTATGTCGCTAAGAGATATTTATTCAAATGTTTGATTTTTTATAATTAATGTTTTATATTGCTACTATACTCATTACAAAAGGTTTAAAATATTAACTATTAAGTTTTTAATTATGAAAAACCAATTCAAAAAAATGCGGATTCCGGTTCTGCTATTATCATTATTGTTATTTGCAGGATTCTATTCTTACAGTCAGATTGAAATTGAAATACAGGTGGCGCCAAGCACACTAAATCTGAGTAACTCAGGGCAATGGGTAACTGTTCATACAGATATTGCATTCAGTTTAGTTGAAGGGGCGACAGTGAAACTGGATGATAAAATCATTTATAAATGGTTTGCTGATAATCAAAATAATTTTGTTGCAAAATTTCAAATTGATGTTATTAAAAGTTTATTTGAATGAGAAGGATTTATTGGTACTCATGTATTGACTTTGTCAGGAAAAACAACTGGTGGGGAATCATTCACTGGAACATGTCAAATAACAGTTATTAATAGCATAGTACCTATTGGCAAGTAATAAATTAATCAATATAAATTAACTGAATTGAAATAAGTTAATATCCCAGATGATGCAACAAAAAACGAATAGAATTTTATTATTATGTATGATATTTGGCATATTAAATTCATGTGCTAAAACAAACTCATCTGTTGAAATTATCATAAAAAGCTTTAAGATCCCGGTCCTTAAGAATTTAAAAGAAAATACTGTTTTAAGAATGAATCTGAAAAATAAGACAGCCGCGGATTCAATATCAGTAAAATCAATAAAATTAAAGTCTGAAGAAACAACTGGTTTAAATAATATAAAAGCAATCAGTATCTGGTATTCCGGAAGTGATTCGGTTTTTAACAAGAATTCCGGGACGCGATTATTTGCCGGTTCAGAAACAGTTATAAATAATATCAGACTTACAGGTACCCAACCACTCCAGCCAGGTGATAATTTTTTATGGGTTTCGGTGGAATTAAATGAAAATGCAAACCTGCACAGCTCTGTTAGCCTTGCGCTGGCAAAAATTGAATTCAGTGATAATACATACCTTAAACCGGATCCTGAATCTGGCTATAAAAGGCAACGGATTGGTGTTGCTGTGAGAAAACATATGGACGATAATGTACATACCTGCCGCATTCCCGGACTGGCAACTACCAATAAGGGCACGCTTCTGGCGATTTACGATGCACGCCGTCAAAGCAGTCGTGACCTTCAGGGCGATATTGATATTGGTGTCAGCCGCAGCGCCGATGGAGGAAACACCTGGGAACCTATGCGCATCGGACTTGATATGAATGAGTGGGGAGGCCTGCCTGAAAAATTCAATGGGGTGAGTGATGCCTGCATCCTGGCGGACAGGAATTCGGATAAAATATTTTTAGCAGGTCTGTGGATGCACGGTGTGATTAACGAAGACGGGGTTTGGCAGGAAGGGTTAACCGAAGAAAGTACGTCATGGAACCACCAGTGGCGAAATAAAGGTTCACAACCCGGTTTTGGCGTAAAGCAAACTTCACAGTTTTTAATAGCCACTTCCATTGACGATGGCAAAACATGGAGCGAACCTGTTAACATAACTCAAATGTGCAAAAAAGAGGAATGGTGGCTTTTTGCACCGGCCCCGGGCCATGGGATCACCCTTGAAGACGGGACTCTGGTATTTCCAACCCAGGGTCGTGACAGAAACGGGGAGACTTTTTCGAATATTACTTACAGCAAAAACGGGGGAGAAAGCTGGACAACCAGCAATCCCGCCTACTCCAACACAACTGAAAACATGGTAGTACAGCTATCTGACGGGAGTATAATGCTGAATGCCCGTTACAATGAAAACCGCAATAACAAGGGAGACAATAACGGCCGGGTTGTGGTAACAACAAACGATTTGGGAAATACGTGGAAAGAGCATCCTTCTTCCAGATCGGCATTGATTGAATCCACCTGCATGGCTTCTCTTCATAAACATGTATATAATAAAAACGGGGAAGAAAAAAGCATTCTTTTCTTTTCAAATCCAAACACAAAAACAGGACGACACCACATGACCATCAAGGCGAGCTTTGACGATGGCAATTCCTGGCCTGAAGAATACTATATGTTGCTGGATGAAGGGAATAGCAGAGGTTATTCATGCATTACATCTGTCGATGAGAATACTATTGGCATTCTGTACGAAGGCAGCCGGGCAGATTTGATATTTGAAAGCATTCCTTTGGGAGAACTATTAAAACAATAAAAATATACTCATGAAAATATCAATATTTCTGGTAACTCTTATTTTTTCAGTATTATGTCTGAAAGGTATCCCGAAGGGTCAGGATGATCCTGAATCAGTATTCATGAATCCTCCTGAAAGTGCACGGCCCGGAGTTCTCTGGATGTGGATGGGTTCCAATCTTACCAAAGAAGGTATCACCAAAGATCTGGAAACCTTGAAAGAGGCAGGATTTAACCGTACAACTATGTTCCACCTGTCTGATGCTACTACTTCCCTGCCTGCGGAGATTGCCAACCGGCCGGGACCGGAGATTATATCGTGGACAGAGCCGTGGTGGGAGATGGTGCGCTTTGCGGCGGAAGAGTCAAAGAGACTCGGAATGGAATTTGGCATGTTTAACTGTCCGGGATACGAAACCAGCGGGGGCAAATGGATTACACCGGAACTTTCCATGCAGGATCTCTGCTGGTCGGAGCAGCCTGTTTCCGGTAATCCGGCAGAAAAAATAGTCCTTGAAAAACCGGATCCGGATCCGCACTCAAGACATCCTTTCCCTCATTACAACAGGAAAACAGGGGAGGAGTGGATACCGTTGATCCCGGAAAGGAAAACTTACTACAAAGATATTGCCGTACTGGCAGTCCCCGCAGAAGGAGCAGTTTCTGACGATGATGTTATTGAGTTAACCGGGAAAATGCTTTCGGACGGAACCCTGAACTGGGCTGTTCCTGAAGGGAAATGGACCATCTTCCGGTTCGGACATACCACCAATGGCGCATGGATTTTTCCTGCACAATGGCAGGCTACAGGACTGGAAGCAGATAAAATGAACAGGGAGGCGATGGCTTTTCATTTGGACCATGTGATAGTTGAGATCAAAAAACATCTTGGTGATCTGGCCGGAACAACATTCACTCATGTCCATTTCGACAGCTATGAGGCCTCTATTCCGAACTGGACCCCGAAAATGAGGGAGGAGTTTAAGGAGAGAAGAGGTTATGATATTGCTCCGTGGCTTCTAACTTTTGCAGGAAAACAAGTTGGAAGCCGCAAGGATTCCCTGAAGTTTGTGAATGATTTTGAAATGACCATTAAAGACCTTTACCGGGATGTTTATTTTAAAATGATTTCGGAAAAGCTTGCAGATGCAGGACTCACATTTCTTTGCGAGCCTTATGGAGGTCCATGGAATAATGATGAGATCATGCCTTATGTTCACAAGGTAATGACGGAGTTCTGGACCGATGATGGGGTGTTTACCCCATATGAGCTGGAGCCGACTGTTGTGGCACTGAGAAAGGCTGGTAAAAACCTGATTGAGGCGGAAGCTTTTACGGGAAGGCCTGCCCACAGCCGCTGGACAGAATACCCGGCATGGCTGAAACCCATCGGAGACGAGGCATTTTGTGAGGGGGTAAACCGCTTTATCGTACACAGGTTCGTTCAACAGCCTTTTGACGAGAAATATAAGCCCGGGCTCACCATGGGTTTATGGGGAACTCATCTGGACCGCACCCAGACCTGGTGGAAGCCTGCTAAGGCCATGTTCCACTACTGGCACAGGTGCCAGGGACTCCTGCAATGGGGTGACTTCGTTGAAGAAGATTATGAATTTATAGTTACAAATGTCACTGGTAATCCGGATATCAGTCATATACACCGCAGAAATGGAGAAACAGACATATTTTTTGTGGCCAATCTTTCGCATAAGCCGGGAACTGCCACATGCAGCTTTTTAATTACCGGAATGCAGCCTGAACTTTGGGATCCGGTCACGGGCGAGATGAGAGACCTTCCCCGGTATGAGGATAGCGGCCGGATTACTTCCATCCCGATGGAGTTTGATGATGCACAGAGTTTTTTTATTGTTTTCCGGAAAAAGGCGGATCATAAATCAAAGCCGGACGCATCCAATTTTCCGCTCCTTTCCGAAGCGGGAACCGTTGAGGGGCCATGGGAGGTAACCTTTGATACCGCCTGGGGAGGCCCTTCCGAAACTGTGAAGTTTGACAATCTTGTTGACTGGACAACCAGAATGGAGGATGGTATAAAATATTACAGTGGAACTGCTATTTACAGGAATTCTTTCGACCGGCCAGGGAATTGGGATGAAGGACAATCACTATTCCTGGATCTGGGCACAGTAAAACACATTGCACGGATTAAGCTCAATGGAAGAGATGTCGGCGTGGTATGGACTGCGCCCTGGAGGGTTGAGTTGCCCGGGAAAGGGCTGAAGGAGAAAGATAACAAACTGGAAATAGAGATCACCAATGTCTGGGCGAACCGGTTGATCGGGGATGAGCAGCACCCTGCCGATGCAGAATGGGCGCCTGCATATAGTGGTGCTGCCAGCTATGGTCACTGGATGGCAAAATTCCCTGAGTGGTTTGTGAAAGATCAGCCAAGGCCTTCGAAAGGGAGATATTGTTTTACCACATGGAATTATTTCACTGAGGATTCCTCGCTGGTACCTTCAGGACTGTTGGGCCCGGTGAGATTATTTACAAGGTAGAACTGAAACTATATTTTTTAATTAGTGTTTATGGCATGCCCTTTTAGCAGAGGGTCAAGCAGAAAATATCAAACTGTTTTCTTACTTTCAAAGGTGCTGAAATTTGCACCGGAATTGAAGGGTTTATATCCAAATACAAGAAAAAATCAGCACAACGTGATTTCAGAATTATGTGCTATTTTTGAGGGACAAAATTTTATTAATAGATAATTGTCCTGGTAAATTATTACCTTTTAGAATAAAGTATTTTGGGATTAAATTAATTGATAAATACTAATATTAAAAAATATTATATTATGCTGCAGAAAATAAATCCAACGGAAACAAAAGCATGGAAAAAACTGGAAGAATATTTTGAGCTGTTTAGAGAAACTCAGATCAAAGAACTCTTCAGAAACGATCCGGACCGTTTTCAAAAATACTCACTTAAGTTTGAGGATATTCTGGTAGATTTTTCAAAAAATCGTCTTGATGAGCGAGTAAGACAATTATTGATTGAGCTGGCAGATGAATGCGGATTGAAGAGCGCCATTGAAAGCATGTTCACAGGTGAGAGGATAAATGTGACCGAGGATCGTGCTGTTCTGCACACAGCTTTAAGGAACCGCAGTAATACTCCTGTTTTGGTCGATGGCAAAAATGTAATGCCACAGATCAATGAAGTCCTCAGCCATATGAAGGATTTTTCTGACAGGATAATTTCAGGTGAATGGACGGGTTATACCGGCAAGCCGGTATCAGATATAGTGAATATAGGTATCGGAGGCTCTGACCTGGGTCCCCTGATGGTTTCTGAAGCCCTGAAACCTTATCAGAAAGAAAATATTAACCTGCATTTTGTATCAAATGTGGATGGCACACACATTGCTGAAACTTTGAAAAAAGTGGATCAGGAAACCACGCTTTTTATTGTGGAATCCAAAACATTTACAACTCAGGAGACAATGACAAATGCGAATTCGGCTAAAGAGTGGTTTTTGGCTAAAGCTAAGGACAGGGTATATGTCAAATACCATTTTGCAGCTGTCTCGACAAATGAATCCGCTGTTTCTGAATTTGGTATTGATACAAAAAATATGTTCCGCTTCTGGAACTGGGTAGGAGGGCGGTATTCAGTATGGTCGGCAATTGGATTGCCCGTTGCCTGCGGAATAGGTTTTGAAAATTTTATTAAGCTGCTTGAGGGTGCTCATGCCATGGATAAGCATTTCCGTAATGCAGAATTCCATGAAAATATTCCTGTGATGCTTGCCCTGATAGGAATCTGGTATAATAATTTCTATAAATCGGAAACTGAGGCCATTCTGCCTTATGATCAGTATATGCACAGGTTCCCGGCATATTTCCAGCAGGGTAATATGGAAAGTAATGGTAAATATGTGGACCGGAACGGTAATATAGTTAATTATCAAACCGGACCGGTAATCTGGGGGGAGCCCGGCACTAACGGACAGCATGCTTTTTATCAGCTAATCCATCAGGGTACTAAAATGGTTCCGTGTGATTTTATTGCTCCTGCAATCAGCCATAATAAATTGGGAGATCACCATCTGAAACTGCTGTCAAATTTTTTCGCTCAAACAGAAGCCATGATGCTGGGAAAAGGTGAAGAAGATGTTAAAAGGGAATTAAGAGAGGCCGGCAAAACAGAAGAGGAAATATCTGCATTACTGCCATACAAAGTGTTTCAGGGTAATATTCCAACCAATTCAATACTTGTAAAGAAGATAACACCATATACGCTGGGATCACTTATTGCTATGTATGAGCATAAAATTTTTGTTCAGGGGGTGATATGGAATATCTACAGTTTCGATCAGTGGGGGGTTGAACTTGGCAAGCAGCTGGCTAAGGTCACCTTGCCGGAACTGAAAGGAGATGAGGTTATCGAAGGACATGACTCCTCGACCAGCGGACTTATAAATTTTTATAAGGCAATGAGGGACAGTCAATAGGCCTTTGAACGCAGCAAGAACTGGTTTGTTTTGCATTAGCTGAAATAAATATTTTATGGATCGTGGAATTTTACTAAAAAAAATAGTAGCTACTGACTGGGATATAGTTATTGTCGGTGGGGGAGCAACGGGACTGGGCTGTGCTGTTGATGCTGCTTCACGCGGATACCAAACCCTTTTACTTGAACAGGTGGATTTTTCCAAGGGAAAAGGTACTTGCTCTGGCTGATGAAAACAGTCAATGGGATGGCTGGCTTAGTGAGAAGCTGAAAATTTATAAATCCCAGGTAATATGGGCTGTTCGCCGGGAGTGGGCACGAACGGTTGAGGATGTGCTTGCAAGGCGCACAAGGGCGCTCTTTCTTGATGCCCGTGAAAGTGTGCGTATTGCCCCCATAGTAGCCGGACTTATGGCAAAAGAGCTGAACAAGGATAAGGAATGGGTATCTGCAGAAATAAATAATTGCAATTCGGCAGCTAAAAATTATTATTTCGAAGAATAAGATTTATCAGAGAGGTGTTTAATTCACTATTGCAGCGATGGCTGCACCTATCAGACTGGAATTTTCAACTTCTACGATCTCATAATAACGTTTGTTTTCTCCTGAAAGAAATTTCTGCAGAAAGTTTTCAAACATTTTTTGAAAATTTTTGAGCTTGTAGAAAGTTGTTCCTTCGATTGTCATTAATACCGGATTATCAGGATTTTTGGCTTTATCTGTCCGCAGGATAACCGAAGCGAGATTTATTGCGACCAGCTTTGCAGCCTTTTCTATCATTCCATCGATAATCAGGGTGGCCGTTTTTTTGTCCTCGTCACTGGTCAGCCATTTTGACAAAGGATTTTCTGACATATCTGTTCCTGTGACAAATTTGTTTACTTCTTCTGTGGTAAGGACAGGAAGATCTTCCAATTTGTCTGCTGTCCCTTTTGAAAAAACTCCTTCCCCTGCGGCAACTTTCATAGCTGTAGTACAAAGTCCTCCAAAATATGCGCCTGCAAACATTTTTTCAAAAGTATAACGTCCCGGATTTTTAGTTGTGCTGTCAAATAACCTGTCGATATCACTTTGAGTCACTTTTGAAAAGTTACCCGATTCAATGTTGATTATCTGGCTTTGCTCCGGATCCAGATCAGGAGTTTTTAGTATATTCTTATTAGCTTCGATATAAGATGTATTTGTCCCTGTTCCGAGAATGAATCCTATGTAGGTGTCATATTTTTTGCCTGAAGCAGCTGCATGCCCCGCCAGCAGGGTTGCAACCGTGTCATTCAGCAATACGATTTGCTTTTCAGGAGTTTTCATGGCATCCAGCAGATTTTTACCGACCATTGTTCCAATTACGTCAGGAGCTTTGATTTCTTTGCTCCATTCAAGCAATTTTCCGTCCTTGTCGGGATAGATCTCTACTGCATAGGAGAAACAAAGGCCAATCTTTTCTGAATCATCTGTATAGTCTTTCAGATAACCGGCCATAGTCTGATAGAATTCTTCTTTTGAGAGATGTTTATCAACGGCCGGCATCTTCATGGTCCTGAGCTTTTCAGTAACCAGATTCATGTATTCATCGAAAAACACTTTGGCAGTCCTGAAATTAGTCCCTCCTGCGTCAATGGCAATTACCGGTTTATTTTTTTCAGGTAGATTTTTTGCTTCAATATATGTAGGGATCATTTGGAGTGAGCTTTTTTTTCCCTGCAGACCGTTTTCCATTTCCGATAAAAAGAGATCGCTGAGTTTTTTCATATCTATATCGGCAGCGGTAAGATGGTGGAAGCTTAAGAATTTTTGTGCTTTATTTGCCATATTTATATGTTTTATAATTATTTATCGAATGCCATTTTCAATCTTAAATACCCAGGCGTATTCTCCCGGATTGTTAGCAGGGGAGAGCTGTGGTATTTCTATTGTAATAGTTTTTCTGGAGAATTTTGTATCTATTTTTCCTTTATAGCCTAACAATTCAACATTTTCAGGCCTTTTAATTCCTTTTACCTTAAGAGGGTTCTCAGGGAATTTTGTGCAGATTACATACAGGTCATCACCTTTTTTTGTGAAAAATACGTTTTCAATGGTATTGTCCTTTGCATCTTCCCATTTGCCGGTTCCATATATTGCTTCACCATTTACATTCAGCCATTCACCCATATCAAGCAGCCGCTGCTGTTGTATGGGAGGTATCAGTCCGTCAGCTGTAGGCCCGACATCCAGCAGCAGGTTGCCGCCATTGGCTACTTTTTCAACCAGCAGGTCTATCAGTTCATCGGACGACATATAATTATCAGGGTCTTCAATCCGGTTGTATCCAAAAGATGTACCTATTCCCCGGCATTCCTCCCAGGGGCGGTCAACATCACCTATGCCTTTTTCACTATGCACCAGATCATATTCAGTAGTATAATAACCGCCGTGCACTCCACGGGTTTCTTTACCCCACCGGTCGTTTACACAAACCTTTTCTTTTACGGGAGATTCATTATACAGCCAGGCTAAAAATTCTGTGCTTTTCCATTTTTCGCTGGGATGGTCCCATTCCCCGTCAGTCCACAAAATATCAGGTGTATAAGTGGTTACAAGATCTTTCATTTGAGGTATCATATGGTCATCAACATATTTTTCAAGATTGTTATGATATAGAGGATTATACCATTCATATAAAGAATAATAAAAGCCCATGTGGAGTCCTGCATCTTTAACTGCTTTTGAAAGTTCACCGCACAGGTCCCTGTGACTACCTATATCGACACTGTTCCAGTTCCAGCTTTGTTCACTGGGCCAGAGAGTAAATCCTTCGTGATGCTTTGAAGTAAGGACGACATATTTTGCACCTGATTTTTTAAAAACATCCGCCCAATGTGCAGGATCAAAATGGCTGGCATTAAAATCACCTGCAAAATCCTGATATTTGAAATTTTCACCGTACATCCGGTTGTGGTAATCACGGAACAATTTACCTGCCTTGCTGTCCTCATTAATACGCCACCAGTACCATTCGGCATATTTGGCATAAATACCGATATCAGCATCTGCGGGAGCCCATGCCGGTACAGAATAAACGCCCCAGTGAATAAAAATTCCGAACTTGACATCACTGAACCACTCAGGAACAGGACGACTGTCAATAGATTTCCAGTTACTTTTATACTTCTGGGAGTATGAGAAGAATAAAATCATTAAAAATAGAATTGTGAATAATACTCGTTTCATATGATTAAAATTAATTATTTTCAAAGGTATCATATGGAACTCGCATAAGTTTTAATCATACTCTTGGGTGATTTTACAATCATGCTCGTTTCATATGTAAATATTTTAATTAAAAATCTGAGAACCTGTGTAACCACTTCATTCCTGCATACACTTTTTTCATCATATTCTTGTATAACAAGTCAGAAATTATAGCCCAACAAAGTGTAGTTCTATTGGCCATTAAATTCCTCTATTGCCCTGAACATTGCAATAATATTTTCAACAGGTACATTAGCCTGTATGTTATGGACAGTGTTGAACACAAATCCTCCGTTTTTTGAGAAAATTTC
>CAZTAL010000099.1:0-36822 GCA_964611525.1 uncultured Prolixibacteraceae bacterium | reverse complement strand
AGCCCGCCAGCGCCGATGGTACTGCGTAAAAGTGGGAGAGTAGGCCGCTGCCGAATTTATATTGGGCCTGTGTTCATCCGAGCACGGGCTCTTTTTTTTTATAGGAACTTGTTAATTAACGTAAAAAATTTTAAACTTTTAGCAACCATTACTTTGCTTTTTTTAGCTTTGTCTCAGCTTTTTTGAATTTAATTTATGCAAACTATCCGGCTGCAAAATATTTTTTTGGCAATTCTGCTTATAATGCCTGCTATAGCTTTGTCGCAAATTCGGCCCGGTACGATTGGAAAGGATGAGCAGGGAATAACACCGGAAACACAAAAACAAATTAGTCCGAAAATTAAATTGTGGTATCTGGAAGGTTATGGAGCATTTATTGATTCCACTAAATTGGATACTTTACAGGACTATTTTCATATATATAATCCCATATATAAAAATAATGTAATAACAACTTCTTATTTAGGTAATTACGGCACACCATATTTGGATAACAATTTTTTTAACCGCCGGCCGGAAACTGATTTTTTCTTTCTGCAGACCAGGGAAGCATATTTCCTTAATCCCGGAAAAATAAAATACTATAATACCCATACCCCATATACGCTTCTGGATTTTTCACAAAGTGAGCACAGGACACGGAAAAATGAAACCCGTTTTAATAT
Organism: uncultured Prolixibacteraceae bacterium; assembly: GCA_964611525.1. GTDB lineage: Bacteria > Bacteroidota > Bacteroidia > Bacteroidales > Prolixibacteraceae > JAAYJR01. The sequence continues at coordinate 36,157 of CAZTAL010000099.1, read as the reverse complement.
CCTTCATACTCAAAATGTCAATCCTTATTTGAATTTTACATTCAGGTTTGATCAGGGTAAGTCTGCCGGGCAATATAAAAACCAGGCAACAAATAATAATTCTGTTACGCTTTATTCAAGCTATAATAAAGACAAATTTCGTTTCCATGGTGGTTTCATAACTAATAGCATAAAAAATGATGAAAATGGGGGACTGACAGATGATAATCTTATTTTTGACGATGCGGATACCGACTTTTTAAATGTAAACCTTATATCCAGCGGGTCAAAATTAAAGAATACATATTTTTATGGAACCGGAGAGTACCGCCTCGGGAAATATGTTGAATCACAAAATGGCGAAAATCTGCCCGAGGAAGAACCTGAGCCTGATTTCAAACCTATTGCCAGCATTTTATATTCTTTTGAATACCAGACTAATTTAAAGGAGTTTACTGATGAAGAGGATACAACCAATACTTTTTTCCCAAATGATTATTACGGCAATGATTATATAAAAGATTCTGTAAGATTCAGAAAGATAGAGAATATTGTCCAGATTAAACAGTATGAAAATCCCGATAAAAAAATAAGTTTCGGGAAAAGAGCATTTATAGGGCATGAATTTGTAAAAGCCTCTTCTCCGGGATATTTTCCGGATATCCGCCATCGTAATCTGGAGAAATATTCAAATGTTTTTTTAGGTGGCGGCATTTTCAGGAGGATGGGCAGTTTTTGGAACTGGAATGCACAGGGAAGGATATTTTTACTTGGCAGAAATATTGGCCAGACTGAACTTTCAGGAATTATTTCCAAACCACTGTCCCTCTTGGGTGACTCCCTCTCTTCTTTTAGGGTTTCGGGAAATATATTGAATTTGGTCACTGATCCTTTTCAGGAGGAGTACTATTCAAATCATATAAAATGGGATAATGATTTAAAAATGGAGCAAAGGATGACAATGCAGGGAAGTCTTTTGTTTCCGGGCCGGAATTTGGAACTAAGTGCAAATTATGCCATTATAAATAATTTTATCTATAATGATACATTAGGTATCCCCGTTCAGAACGGGGGACAATTACTTGTTCTCTCTGCTTTTGCAGATAAGGATTTTAATTTAGGGAATCTCCATTTCCGTACACGTCTTCTGTGGCAGAAATCTTCAAATGGTAATATACTCCATCTGCCTGATTTTTCAACATTTATCTCAACATATTATAAGTTTATCGTTTCCAAAGTGTTATTTTCCCAGGTTGGCTTTAATTTGAGATATTATACCTCCTATTTTTCCGATGCATATGATCCGTCAACAGGACTGTTCTATCTTCAGGATGATATTAAAACCGGCGATTTTCCATATATTGATGCATATGTAAATTTGCGCCTTAAAAGGACACGCATCTTCTTTAAGATGATAAACCTGGGAACACATTTTATCAACAAACCATATTTTACTGTTCCCCACTATCCGATGAACAGGAGTACATTCAGATTAGGGGTTTCATGGGTATTTTATGATTAATGCAGGAATTAACCTGACAGGTATATTGTGTGTGGGGTAAATAAAATTTCTGACAGTACAATCAGTCGAACCGAATAGTTTTGTCAGGTGAAATTTTACTTATAAGATAGCTGGGCAAAACAAGCATTAAGGTCGTGGCAATTATTGTGCCTGCATTAAGCAGTAATATGTGAATAATGGAAAAATTAACAGGTACAACATCTACATAATAGGTAGCGGGATTAAGTTTGAAAATATTAAAAGTATTTTGAATTATGATGAAAGCAATACCTATAACATTTCCCCATAACATACCCCGTGATGTAAGAAATACTGATAAATAAAGAAAAATTTTGCGAATACTCCAGTCGGGACTTCCAATGGCTTTTAAAACCCCGATCATTTTACTTCTTTCAAGGATGATCACCAACAATCCTGATATCATATTGAATCCGGCAACCAAAGCCATGAGAATAAGTATAATCCAGACATTCATATCAAGTATGGCAAGCCAGTCGAAAATCTGGGGGTATTCCCTTGTGATATTGGTAGTGCGAAGTATTGCATCATTTTCTATACTGTAATCAAGGACAGTATTCCTGACTTCCTGTTCCATCTCAGAGATACGATCAAAATCAGATATAGTGATCTCAAATCCGCTGATCTGGTCCTCTTCCCAATCGTTTAACCGTTGTATCTGTTTCAGGTCGCCAATTACGAATATATTATCAAATTCTTCAAGGCCGGTTTTATACAGTCCGCAAATATTCAACTGTAAAAGTCGCGGGGTGCTTTCATTTTCATTTATAAAGAAAAGGACCACTTTATTCCCTGGATCGACTTTCAACAGGTTTGATATCTGCTCTGAAAGTATTATTTCATTACTCCTTACAGAATCATTTATTTGAGGCAATCTTCCTTCGACAAGATTTTTTCTGAAAAATTCCCAGTTATATCCGGAATCCACTCCTTTAAAGACTATCCCCTGAAAGAACTCATCAGTTTTAATCATTCCCGGCTTGGTACCGAATACATTTACAGTATTAACCCCTTCAATGTTTTCAAGGCCGGTAGTAAAAGATTGATTACGGGGTATTGGCTGTGTTTCATAAGAATTATTTGAATCGAAATTTATAACCTGAAGATGGGAACCAAAACCAATTACTTTATTGCGTATTTCTTTTTTAAATCCGGTTATTATGGCGACAGAAATTATCATCACCGCAAGCCCCAGTGAAATTCCTGCAAGAGCAATCCTGATGATCCGGTGCGACAGGAACTTGTTGTCACCTTTTTCAAAAAACAACCTGCGTGATATAAATAGTTCCGTGTTCATGCGTTATTATATTAACGGAGACAGAATATAATTCATATTTTATCCATTCTGTGCATATACGGCATCTTTCTCCCGATTTATGAATGGCAACATAACCAAAGAGATGATACCTACGATGATGATCATCATTGTCATTGATGTATGGGCAACAAAAGCAAAGATGATCCCGTTTTCTTTTGGGATACCATACAATGTCAGGGCTTCAATAGCCATGAAGTGCCATGCGCCGATTCCTCCCTGCACAGGGGCAACCATGCCAAAGCTTGCCAGCACAAATGTTGTTAATCCGGCGACCAGACCCAGATGATCCGTAAAATCGAAAGCAAAAAATACAACATAGAGCATGAGATAGTATAATAACCATATAATGACCGAGTAAAACCAAAACAATCCCTTTTTTTCTATGGAACGGATTGAGATAAAACCTTCCCTGAGATTATCAACAACATTAGTTACTTTTTTGTAGAAGATGGTATTCTTCAATGTTTTTCGAAAAATAAAAATAAGAATTGCAGTTATAACCGCTCCGATAATAAGGACAGGTGAAGTAATTATTGAATAAATGTTGGATTCTATTTCAGGGTTGCTGTACAGGAATTCCAGCATTTTACCAAACTGGGAAAGTATTACTATCATCAGAAGTATCAGCAGGGATATCATATCCACAACACGCTCGGCAACTACAGTTCCCAATAGTTTCGTAAAGGAGATCTTTTCATTCCTTGAAAGCACTCCGCACCTTGATATCTCTCCCATACGAGGTAATGCCAAGTTCATAAGATACCCAATCATCACTGCCATGAATGTATTAATGAACCTGGGTTTGTGCCCGACCGGTATAATCATCAGTTCCCAGCGGAGGGTACGTCCGATATGGCTGAGCACTCCGATAAAAAGTGATAAAATCACCCAAAGATAATTTACCTCATGTTTTAAAACCGACTTTATCCTTTCAATGTCCTGATCTTTGTATATTAACCAAAAAATAAATGCTCCTATTGCAAAAAACAGAAGGAACCTGATAATTTTTAATGATAATTTTTTCAAATCTAAATAAATTAAACTCTTTTATAGCCTTGAATTTTAGACTCTTAGATTATATTTGCATCAAGTGCATAAAATTAAGGCCTGTTTTTATAAATATGTAGCTGACAAAAATATAAATTTGTTTGATTTTTTAAGTAAAATCTAAATAAGTAATCAACCAGTGATGAGCAAATCTGAAGATAATGAATCTTGTCCGGCCCAAAAAAAAGTTAGGTCAGCACTTTTTAACGGATCAGAACATTGCACGTAAAATTGTTGACAGTCTGGGAACCAGTACTTCTGACGTATTGGAAGTGGGTGCCGGGATGGGTATATTAACCCGTTTTTTGCTTCAACGGCCTGAATTGAACCTTCATGTTATAGATATTGATCCTGAATCAATTGAATATTTGCATGATAATTTTTCTTTACCTGCGGACAGGCTCCATCACGCAAATTTTTTAAAGTGGGATCCGGATTGTTTCTCTGGTAGTTTTAGCGTGATAGGCAATTTACCTTATAATATTTCATCGCAAATATTTATAAAAATACTTAAACTGCATTACAGGATCCCTGAGGTAGTCTGTATGGTGCAGAAGGAGGTAGCCGAACGAATAAGTTCAGGGCCCGGCAGCAGGATTTATGGTATTTTAAGTGTTCTGACAGGCGCTTTCTATGATATTGATTATTTATTTACTGTTTCGCCACGGGTATTTATTCCGCCTCCAAAGGTGAAATCTGCTGTCATAAGATTAAGACGCAACAAAACTATTTCCCTTCCCTGCCCGGAAGAAATATTCTTCAGCACCGTCAGGAAAGCTTTTAACCGCCGCAGAAAAATGCTTCGTAATTCGCTTAATGAACCGGGGATAGAAATTCCGGGTTATTATGCCGAAAAGCGGCCGGAACATTTGAATGTTGATGATTTTATTGAGCTGGCCTGTATAATAGAAAAACAAAAATATCAGGATTATGGAAATTGAAATTACACGGGAATACATTGATCATCTTAAAGAGCTGATCGAAAAGGATAGCAAGAAAGATATAAAGGAAATGATGGAGCTGCTTCATCCTGCTGATATTGCCGAGATCATGCACGATCTTAATATGGATGAGGCCAGATATTTATATCTTCTTCTGGAGGGGGAAAAAGCTTCCGATGTATTGATTGAAATACCTGAATATGACAGGAAAAGATTTCTGAAAGTCCTGCCCCCCGAGTTGATAGCCAGTAAGTTTATAGAGTACATGGATTCTGATGATGCTGCTGATATAGTGGCTGACCTGGATGATGAACTTAAGAGAGAGGTACTCAAAGAGATTGAAGATAAGGAACAGGCAGGAGATATTGTTGATTTGCTGGAGTATGACGAGGATACTGCCGGAGGAATTATGGCAAAGGAATTGGTTTCCGTAAATGAGAACTGGACAGTTGCTACATGTCTTAAGGAGATCAGCAGAAAGGCCGAGGAGATGGATGAGATCTATTATATCTATGTAGTGGATGACAAACAGAAACTCAAAGGTGTACTTTCTTTAAAAAAGCTTATTCTTAATCCCACTAATACCAAAATATCAAATATATATAATCCTGATGTAAAGATGGTCAGCACTGATACACGACAGGAAGAGATTGCTGAGATAATGGATAAATATGATCTGGTTGCAATACCTGTGGTTGATGATATAGGCAGGTTGAAGGGCAGGATTACCTTTGATGATGTGATTGATTTTGTTCGTGAGGAGGCAGAACGTGATTACCAGATGGTTTCAGGTATTACAGGGGATGTTGAGCCCAGGGATAAGGTGTGGCAACTTTTACGTGCCAGATTGCCATGGTTGTTAATAGGACTGCTTGGCGGGATATTGAGCGCTCTTATTCTTGGAACGCATGAGACTGAACTCAGCAGGGTAACTGAGCTTGCATTTTTTATTCCTCTTATTGCAGCAATGGCAGGGAATGTCGGGGTTCAGTCATCATCAATAGTAGTGCAAAGTATAGCCAGCGGTGTTAAAGATGTTGAATCGGTCGGGAAGCGTCTGGTCAAAGAGACGATGGTAGCGCTGGCAACTGCTTTTTTCTTTGCTTTTCTGATTTTTCTTTACAATTTTTATACTCAGGGAAATTTACACCTTACATTTTCTGTTTCCATCTCTTTGTTCATAGTGATTATCTTTGCCTCTGTATTTGGATCCGTAATCCCAATGGTTTTATATCGTTTTAAGATTGACCCTGCCCTGGCTACCGGTCCTTTTATTACTACCATGAACGATATAATAGGCCTTTTTATTTATCTTGCGATAGGAAATATATTTTTTAATATTTTATAATACTTAACCCTGGCAATTATAATCAGATCTTAATGGATTTTTTTATATTTGCATTCAAACGAAAAAGAATAATAAATGGCTGATAATAAAAAAATTAAGACTGCCTTGGTTTCTGTTTATCACAAAGAAAATCTTGATAATATAATAAAGAGGCTCAAAGAGCTGGATATAAAAATAATAAGCACCGGCGGAACCAAACTTTTTATTGAATCTTTAGATGTTTCAGTTACGGCAGTGGAAAGTCTCACCGGCTACCCCTCCATACTGGGAGGACGTGTAAAAACCCTGCACCCTAAAATTTTTGGCGGCATTCTGTCACGGCGTAACAACAGGGGAGATGTGACTCAGCTTACAGAATATGAAATTCCTGAAATCGATCTGGTTATTGTTGATCTTTATCCATTTGAAAAGACTGTTGCCGGGGGCGCATCCGAAGATGAGATCATTGAGAAAATAGATATTGGCGGGATATCTCTCATAAGGGCGGCAGCCAAGAATTTCAGGGATGTAGTCATCGTGCCCTCCCAAAATGAATATAACGATCTTTTAGAACTGCTGAATAATAAAAATGGCATTTCTTCCCTTGAAGAGAGGAAAAAATTTGCTGCCAAAGCATTTTCAGTTTCCTCTCATTATGACGCTGCTATTTTTGAATATTTTAATCAGGATAATGAAATTTTAGCAGAGAGGATTAGTCTTAACAACGGCCATGTTTTACGTTATGGTGAAAATCCTCATCAGAAAGCAACTTTTTATCAGCTGAAAAATCTGCCTGGAAATGAATCACTGGCCACTGCAAAGGTTCTGCAGGGAAAGGCGTTGTCATATAATAACATGCTCGATGCCGATGCTGCATGGAAGTCAGCAGGTGACGCCTTTTATTCTGTTAATCATATAAAAAACAAGGCAGCTGTTGCTGTAATTAAGCATTTAAATCCATGCGGACTGGCAGTTACCGGTAATATCATTGAATCGCTTGAACTGGCCTGGGCAGGTGATCCGGTAAGCGCTTTTGGAAGTATTATCTGTTTCACAGACACAGTGACAAAAGAAGTGGCTGAATGGTTCGGCAAAAAGTTCATTGAGATAATTATAGCTCCCGGGTTCACAGATGAAGCGCTTGACATCTTTGGAAAAAAGAAAAATCTTCGTTTGATGGTAAGTCCTGTTAAAAGTGAAATCACCCGTGAAAAATTATATCGTTCTGTTAATGGGGGGATGTTGGTGCAGGATGAAGATGAAGGTGTGGATACTAAGTTTGAATGTGTAACAAAAAAGGAATTTGATCCACAAAAGATAAATCTTGCCAGGTTTGGAGTTACAGCCTGCAAATATTTAAAAAGTAATTCTATTGCAATAGTAACTGAAAATGAGAATGGTTCTTACTGGCTAACAGGTGCTGGAATGGGACAGCCAAACAGGCTTGACAGTTTGCGGTACCTGACAATGCCGCGTTTCCGAATGAAAGAAGGTTTGTCGGTTGAAGAGTCGGTACTTGTTTCTGATGCTTTTTTTCCTTTCCGCGACAGTATTGAAGCAGCGAACGAATATGGTGTTAAGTATATTGTGGAACCGGGAGGAAGTATTCGCGACCAGGAAGTAATTGAGGCGTGCGATGAATTTGGGATTGCCATGGTTTTTACAGGCAGAAGACATTTTAAACATTGATTTTTTATATAAATAAACATGGGATTATTTTCTTTTCTGACACAGGAAATTGCCATTGATCTGGGAACGGCTAATACTATAATTATTCACAATGATAAGATTGTTGTAGATGAACCGTCTATTGTAGCAATTGACCTGAAAACTGAGAAAATGGTAGCGATAGGTGAGAAAGCCCGGCAGATGCAGGGAAAAACACATGCCAGTCTGAAAACCATAAGGCCCCTCAGGGATGGGGTTATTGCCGATTTTAATTCTGCCGAGCAGATGATCAGGGGAATGATTAAGATGATCAATCCCAGGCCGAAAATTTTTTCGCCTGCCCTGAAAATGGTAGTTTGCATCCCCTCAGGAAGTACTGAGGTAGAGATACGGGCTGTCCGTGATTCATCTGAACATGCAGGCGGGCGTGAAGTATATATGATTTACGAGCCTATGGCTGCCGCAATCGGAATAGGTATAGATGTTGAAGCTCCCGAAGGGAATATGGTGGTTGATATAGGCGGGGGCACTACCGAGATTGCAGTAATTTCCCTGGGCGGCATAGTGACAAATAAATCAATTCGCATTGCGGGAGATGATCTCACTGCCGAGATCATTGAATATATGAGGCATCAGCACAATATAAAAATAGGTGAACGGACTGCTGAAGATATCAAGATACATGTAGGATCGGCTTTATCCCAGTTGGAAGATCCTCCTCCCGACTATATTGTCCAGGGGCCTAATCAGATGACTGCACTGCCTATCGAGGTGCCTGTCTCTTACCAGGAGATAGCCCATTGTCTTGAAAAATCAATCTCCAAAATAGAGACTGCCGTACTTAATACCCTCGAGCAAACTCCTCCCGAGCTTTATGCCGATATTGTTTCAAAAGGTATCTGGCTGGCGGGAGGCGGAGCATTGCTCAGGGGCCTGGACAAGCGACTGACAGATAAGATAGGAATTCCTTTTCATGTTGCTGAAGATCCCTTGAGAGCAGTAGTGCGGGGCACCGGTATTGCTTTAAAAAATGTGGATAAATTTTCATTCCTGATCAGATAATGGTCAGCCTTTTTGCTTATAAATTATGAGGAGCCTCCTGAGGTATTTATTAAAAAATTATGCATTTTTACTTTTTGTTCTGTTGGAAGCCATTTCATTGACAATGGTAATTAATTACAACAGTTTCAGGAAAGCTAAATACCTTAATTCAGCAAATTGGGTGGCAGGTAATGTTTACAGCGCTGTAGCTTCAGTAAGAAGTTATTTCCACCTGTTAAGGATAAACAAAGAACTTGCCGAAGAAAATGTAAAATTGCGTTCTTTGCTCCATAATAATCCTGATGTTTTAATTAGTTCTGATTCACTTTTTACAACTTCTGCCATGTATGATTCTGTATTCAGATATACTTCAGCACAGGTCATCAATAATTCAACAAACCGGCCTTTTAATTATATAACACTTAATAAAGGAAGGAAACATGGTATAAAACCTGACCAGGGGATAATATCAGCGAACGGTATCGTGGGCATTGTTACTGAAGTATCTGATTCATATGCAGTAGGTTTCTCTGTTTTAAACAGCCGCTGGAGTGTTTCTGCAAAACACAAAGAAAGCGGTTATTTTGGATCTTTAGTATGGGCTGGAAATGATTACCGCCTGGCAAAACTGAATGAAATTCCATTTCACATAGATATTGAGAGAGGGGATACTGTGGTTACAAGCGGATACTCATCTGTCTTCCCCGAAGGAATAATTATAGGCACGATAAAAGATTTTTCGCGTACTGGGGGTGAAAACTACTATTCTGTCGATATTGCCCTTTCAACTGATTTTAAAAAGCTTTCTTATGTTGAAGTAATTGAAAATTTTAATAAAACCGAGATAAGAGAACTCGAAAAAAGAACAGAGGATGGCCCATAACTATAAATATCCAGTAATGTTCATTTTCCTGGTGCTTACTCAGATAATGATACTAAACCAGGTGGAATTCAGTGGTTATGCAAATCCTTATTTATATATATTGTTTGTACTTCTTCTGCCTTTAAACACTCCCCGCTATATATTACTTTTATCGTCATTCCTGATTGGAATTGTTATTGATCTTTTCTCCAACAGTATGGGAATTCATGCTGCCGCAACAGTATTTATTGCCTTTATAAGGCCTGCGGTAATAAAAGTCATATCCACCCGGGATGAGGAGTTGTCGGAATATCCCGGGCTGCACCAGAATAAATTCTCCTGGTTTCTTAAATATACTTCAGTATTAGTCATAATACACCACTTTATACTTTTTTATCTCGAAGTTTTTACTTTGAAAGGATTTTTTACTACTTTTCTTCGTATTATAGTAAGTTCGGTTTTTTCCATATTTATTATAGTTTTAAGTCAGTTTATAATTTTCAGGAAGTAAATAAGAGTGAATAAGTTTTCGAAGAGGAGTTATGTGATTATTGCTATTTTTATCTTTACAGGTCTGATATTAGCTTTCAGGCTATTTTATTTGCAGATATTAGATCCTGTCTATAAAGTTTATGCAACTAATAATGTACTCAGAGAGGTAGTCCGGTATCCTGCGCGTGGATTAATATATGATCGTAATGATAAAGTACTGGTATATAATAAGCCTGCCTATGACCTGCTCGTTACGCCTGTTGAGTTGGAAAAATTTGATACTTTGCTTCTTTGCGATATACTGGAAATTTCAAAAGAAGATCTTATTGGAGGCATAAGGACTGCAAGAGAATACTCAATGTATAAACCTTCTATTGTGATAAAGCAGATCCCGCCTGAAATATATGCTGTTTTGCAGGAGCAGATATATAAATTTAAAGGCTTTCATACCCAGTCGAGAACTTTGCGTGAATACAACTATAGTGTTGCTGCGCATTTACTGGGATACGTGGGCGAAGTCAACAGCAGGGATATAAGTGAGGACAGCTACTACAGCATCGGTGATTATATTGGGCAGAGCGGAATTGAAAAAACTTATGAGAAATATCTCCGTGGCAAAAAAGGGGTAAGGAAATATCTTGTTGATGTGCATAACCGGATACAGACAAGTTACCTTGACGGCAGAGAAGATATTCCTGCTCATATCGGGAATAATGTTACTTCAACTATCGATATTGATCTTCAGTTATATGCTGAAAAATTTTTTGAGAATAAAAAAGGGGGAATAGTTGCCATAGAGCCGTCTTCCGGAGAAATATTGGCCATTGCAAGCGCTCCTTCCTACCATCCCGGACTTCTTGTTGGCAGAGTCAGAAGCAACAATTTTTCCATGCTGCTTTCTGATACGCTTAAACCCTTGTTTAACAGGGCGCTGCAGGCTGAATATCCTCCCGGCTCCACATTTAAGGTCATGAATGTCCTGATTGGCCTGCAAGAGGAAGCTATTAATATAAATACATATTTTTCATGTGCCGGGCCGGCTTCTTATCCTATCCGTTGTACACATGATCATGTTACACCTCTGAATGTCGTAGCTGCAATTAGAGAGTCATGCAACCCTTTTTTATGGAATACATTTAAATCAATCCTGTATAAATATGAAACATCATCGGCCGGATATAATGTTTGGTATGATTACGTTAAGAATTTTGGTGCAGGAAGAAAGCTGGGCATTGACCTTCCGGCTGAATCTGAAGGCAGCCTGCCTGATGATTCTTATTATAACAGTATCTATGGAAGGGGCCATTGGAATGCCATGACAGTGCGTTCCCTGGCAATAGGACAGGGGGAACTGGGACTGACACCCCTGCAGCTCGCTAATTTTGTTGCAATAATAGCCAACAGGGGTTATTATTTTATTCCTCATGTAGTTAAGGCAATTGAAGATAATAGTGTTGACAATAAATATAAGACCCGGATTCCTGTTAATATTAATGAAGAGTATTTTGAACCGGTTATAGAAGGTATGGAACAGGCGATGAGGCCGGGAGGATCAGGAGCCATGTCATATATTCCGGGTATTGCGGTATGCGGAAAAACCGGAACTGCCGAAAATCCCCACGGTTCCGATCATTCCATATTTATGGCCTTTGCCCCGAGAGAAAATCCTGAAATTGCAATTTCGGTATATATAGAAAACGGAGTATGGGGATCTCGTTATGCTGCTCCTATAGCCAGCATGGTCATTGAGAAATATTTGACAGATTCTATTTCATGGAATCGTAAATGGCTTGAAGAGATAATGTTAAAAGCAAATTTGTTAAATCCTGATCAATCTGAATAAAGTGTTAAAAAGAAACAGTGTTTGGACAAATATCGACTGGTTAACAGTGCTTATATACCTGGCCATGGTTTTTCTGGGCTGGATAAGTATATATGCCTCTGTATATAATGCTGAACATCATAGTATCATTGATATTTCCCAGCGGTATGGCAAACAGCTTATCTGGATTGGGACAGCATTCCTGATAGCTTTTACAGTTCTGTTGATTGAAAAGGATTTTTATGTTTTTTTTTCATACATAATTTACGGCCTGGTTATTTTATCATTAATTATCGTACTTTTCACCGGTATTGAGGTAAATAACTCCAGATCCTGGATCACTATCGGCAGCTTCAGCTTTCAGCCTTCAGAATTTGGTAAGTTTGCAACAGGACTTGCACTTGCGAAATATATGAGCTCTTTTGGTTTTAAACTGAGGCGATTTCAATCTATTTTAATAATTTCTGCAATTATTCTTTTACCAATCCTGTTGATATTGCTCCAGAATGATGCGGGCTCTGCAATTGTCTATTTTTCATTTATTCTGGTTCTGTACAGGGAAGGAATGTCAGGTGTTGTAATATTCTTTGGCTCCCTGATAGTTGTGTTATTTATATTTTCCCTGGTAATGCCCGGTACAACGCTCTTATTTATTATGGCAGGTATCGCTGTCCTTGCGTTCATAGCCTCCAATCCCGGCATGAAGAATTTTCTGAGGGTTGCTGTCATTTTTAGTGTTGCCCTCATATTACCTGCCGGAATTGATTATATTTTAAAAGCCGGATTAAAACAGGAAAATTTACTGGCAGCAGGATTAATCCCGGGGGGGATAATTATTTTTATTTACAGTCTGCGTAAAAAATTCAGCAAATATGCATTGATTTCCCTGATACTGGTTTGTTCAGTAGTTTTTTCGTTATCTGTTGATTATGCATTTAATAATCTGCTTGAGCCCTATCAGAGGGTAAGGATCAACGAATTGATGGGTATAAGCTCAGATCCCCTTGGTTCGGGGTATAATGTAAATCAAAGCAAAATAGCAATAGGCTCAGGTGGTATGTGGGGAAAAGGTTTTTTAAAAGGGACGCAGACTAAGTTTGATTTTGTTCCGGAGCAGAGCACAGACTTTATTTTTTGCACCGTTGGGGAAGAGTGGGGGTTTACAGGGACCTTTGTGGTAATAAGCCTTTTCACTATTTTGCTTGTCAGGCTTATCATACTGGCAGAAAGGCAACGATCATCATTTTCGAGAATATATGGTTACTCAGTTGCAGTAATAATATTTTCTCATTTTATGATAAATGTCGGGATGACTATAGGAATAATGCCGGTAATTGGTATTCCACTGCCATTTTTCAGTTACGGAGGATCTTCATTATGGGCTTTTACCATACTTTTGTTTATATTTTTACGACTGGATGCAGCGAGACTTGACCAGTTATATGGGTAATTTATAAAAATCCTTTAACGCCTGCTTTGAATCATGTTCTATTTATCATTATTTTTGTTGCCAGGAAAATAAACACAATGGCAAAAAAAATAGTTGCATTCGGAGAGGTGGTATGGGATATCTTGCCAAAAGGAAATATTTTGGGAGGTACTCCCTCAAATATGGTATTCAGATGTAATTCTTTTGGTGAAGAAGGGTACCTTCTTTCACGACTGGGAAGTGATGAGCTTGGGAATAAGGCATTAATCCGTTTACAGGAGCTGGGTATCTCTGTTGATAATGTACAGGTTGATTCAGAGTTCCCTACCGGGACAGTTAATATATCTTTTGATGCTAATAATGAGCCTGTTTATGATGTTACCCCTGATGTAGCATTTGATCATATTGAATTTTCAACTGAAGCGCTTAAACTGGCACGCAAAGCTGATTGTCTCTTTTTTGGATTACTTCCGCAACGTTACGGGATTTCCAAGAATACTATCCGCGAACTTATAAAGGAATCCTCCCCGGGGGCATTGAAATTTTTTGATTTAAAATTATTCAGGCATTTTTTTGATGCTGCTGTCGTTGAAAATCTTCTTAAATCTTCTAATATAGTCAGGATCAAAGAAAAAGAAATTGATTTCTTAAATAAAAATCTTTGTCTCGAATGTGATCCGCAAAATTTCGGGGAAGAGCTTCTTAGAAAATATAAAATAGATCTGGTGTTGATAACTCGCGGCAAGAATGGTGTTTCTGCTTTTCATAAGGATAAAGGTTCCTTTAATGATTCCGGTTATTTAATAGACCTGAAAGATAATATTGGATCGGGCATGGCCTTTTCTGCAGGTTTTCTTCACTTTTATCTCAATGGGAAGCCACTGCAGGAAGCTTTGAATTTTGGCAATGCTGCGGGAGCATTAAATGCAACGAAAGCAGGGGCAACAACCTTTTTTAATAAAAATGATGTTCTGAGATTTATGAAAAGAACAAAAAAAGGCGAAATAACAACATAAAATATTTAATGACAGCTGAAAATAAGAATTTTCTTATGATCAGCAATCCCTGTTATTTTGGTATGTAATCAAAAAAGAACCACAAGCGCTCAATGAAATCCGCTTAATATATTTCCGGCACATATGTCATCTCCTCCAGCGGAGGCCTTACATATCCTTTGCTGTCCCTTCTCGGAGGCAGTTCAAAAGGATCGGGTGTTAAATCCTTATAAGGTATCATTGATAATAAGTGATGGATACAGTTTAACCGCGCCCGTTTTTTTACATCTGCATCAACCATGAACCACGGACTGATTTTTGTATCTGTATATGCAAACATTTCATCCTTTGCTTTGGAAAATTCTACATAAAGTTCCCTTGATTTTAAGTCTATCGGACTCAATTTCCAGCGCTTGGTGGGATCATCATTTCTGGCTTTGAATCGTTTTTCCTGAACTTCTTCACTTACAGAAAACCAGTATTTGATAAGAATAATTCCTGAACGAATCAGCATTCGTTCAAAATTGGGGCATGAACGAAGAAATTCCCAGTATTCATCGTTGGTACAAAATCCCATAACTTTTTCAACCCCTGCACGGTTATACCAGCTTCTGTCAAAAAGCACTATTTCGCCGGCTGCAGGCAGATGAGCCGCATACCTTTGGAAATACCATTGTGTTTTTTCTTTCTCGGTAGGGGTAGCCAGGGCCACCACTCTGCAGATACGTGGATTAAGCACCTGTGTTATTCTTTTGATGGTTCCACCCTTGCCGGCAGCATCCCGTCCTTCAAAAACAACAACAACCTTAAGGCCTTTTTTTTTGATCCATTCCTGAAGTTTAACCAATTCAATCTGAAGCTTATTAAGCTCATTTTTATACTCTTTATCGGAGATTGTCTTCCGGGGTGTACCTGTTCGTTCTGTTTTATTCATGTTCGTTTCCATCTGTTTAAAGCCGGATTTTAACTTTTAAAGGAATAAATAAAATTACAAAAAAATGGTTTCGTAAAAAAATATGTACTTCTTTATTTTTCAATTAAATAGTGATTTTTTCGATAATTGCATTGTTTAAATCTCATCATACAAGCAGGCAGGCGCCAAATAAAGTTTTATCATTTGCATCAGTAAGAGGCATAAAACCTGACCTGATCCGGCTGTTTTCAATATTAATCGGGTACTTAGACTGCATTTCCTTAATGAAGTCATAAAAGGATTTTCCCTGACTGTAGTATATTTTAAAGATCCCTTTTTTACCGTTGAATATTAATTTGTTGAGATACAAAGATAATAGTCCCATGTTCTGTCTGACATTTATCTCTAAACACGGATTAGCCTTTAGTTTTCCGTTTTTATCACGAAAAATGATTGTATCCACTCCGAAGAACCCTTCATAATGAGTGGATAGTTTACTGTTTTCAATAGCTTTGATAAGAGTCTCCCTGATCACCGGGATGAGGTCATCGGCAAAGGTAGTGACTTCAGGATCATAAGTACCTGGCCATCCGTTAAGCAGATTACCCTTGTACTGGCCTTTTTTGTCTGTTAAAAATCTGCTTACTCCCAGATATAATACCCTGCCGTTTTTTAATTCAAACTGAAGGGCCATATCAAGCTGTTTCATAAGCAAAGGTTCTGCAATCAGATATCCCCGTTGCCTGATGATCCCCATTATCTTTTCCCAGACTTTATCAGCTACGGGTAATTTAGTTATCGGCTGAAGTCCTCGTCCGGAGCTTCCCCATGGCGCTTTTATCATTATTTTCCCAAAGCGGTTCAGCATATTTTCTATTTCAAAGCGGCTGTAACATATTTCCGGCAATAATGACTTGTCAATCATGATTTCGGCGGGAAGGGAGGGAAGAATTGTTTTTAATATTTCCAATCCGAATTTTTTAGAAGAAAGCTCCTTCATTGCCGGATCCCACTTTGACACAGGCGATTTTTTGAATTCATCTGAGCAGTGTTCTTTTAAAGGAGATAACAGCTGATGAACAGCAGGACTCCATCCCCACGGCCTCAGTTTACCCAATAATTTTTCAGCGAGCATGTTTTTCTTTAAGGCATCCTCAGTCAATATGAAGCCAGGTGGTTTTATCCCTATGTCTCTTAACAGATCAGTGAAATTAGCGGAAGGCATTTTTTTTACCAGGACAAGATCATCCCGGCCTGCAAAAAAGAGAGGCAGAACTCCAAGATCCTCTTCCATCTTTTTTAAGAGGGCATTAGGTTGCCATGATGCATTTCCATTAGCTACAGCATATTCACATGTCGGGTTGAAGAGATAAATATCGGGTAATTTTGTTATCCCCATAAAAAATCACAATAACAAAATTTATCAGAATGGGAAATCTCCTTCTATTTCCACTTCCGGTTTTTCACCATGATCGGGTTTTTCTGCAAATATTTGTTCTGCATTACCATTTACATAGATAGCTTTAAAGGGGGCTTCAACAGGGCAGGCATGCTCACATGCCCCGCAACCAATACAAATAGAGTCATCTACCTCAGGTATCAACAGTCCGTTTTTATAGGGAACCATTGTTACAGCTTTGGTAGGACAATGTTCGGAACAGGCTCCGCAATCAGTTTCATCGGTATAAACTATACAGTTCTGTTCAACAAAAATTGCTTTGCCCAGCTGCGTAAGATGCTTGTCTTCCAGGGACAGAGGAAGAATTGCGTTAGTAGGACAAACTTCTCCGCATTTTGTGCAGTCGAAATTACAGTAATTAGTAAGGTAATCCATATGAGGCTGCATAAATCCCATTAGCCCATATTCTGTAAGAGCCGGCTGTAAAACTCCTGTAGGACAAGCAGTAACGCACAACGAACATCCGGTGCAAGTATTGTTAAAACGTTCGATATTGCCTGCTCCCGGGGGAGCAACAGGATAATCCTTTTTATTCCTTATCAGGTCTTTGGTATTACCAGATATTTTGTTCTTTTTCAGGGCATAAATGCGGCTGCCAGTTAATAAAGCAAGTCCTGTAATAAGCAGTTTCCTACGTTTATTATTATTATTTTCTGATATTTTTTTTGTATTAACGGGTTTTGTCACGGAAGGTGTTTTTATATGCGATTTTGAGACAGGCATTAATGAAAGGGCTGATTCGGGACAAATATCAAGGCAGTTGAAACATACAACGCACCTTGTATGGTCAACCCTGTAATTTTTTATGTCAATACATTCGCTTTTGCAAACGCCAGCACAAAATCCACATCGTGTACATTTGCTTTTGTCGAAATTTACTTTAAAGAGGGAAAAACGTGAAATTTCGCCCAGAAAAGTTCCAACCGGACAAATAGTATTGCAATATATCCGTCCCCTTTTCCATGCAAAATATCCTATGGCCCCTGTTATTACGACAGATAATAATACCGGTAAAATATAAGGTTGAATAAGAGATCTGTGATATAAAGAGGTAACCCCTGCTTTTTGCAGAAGAGGAGCAGCGATCAGATTGTTGCTCCATACCACAAGAGGCTTGAACAGATAAGTAAAGGTGCGTCCGGCAATACTGTAAGGATCGAGCCATGTTACTATCCATCCGCTCCCGAAAATTATCGCCAGAACCATTATTCCAAGAAAAGTATATCGCAGTGCCGGATGAGCTTTTTTATATTTAAAAAATCTTTTTTTCTTTGATCTCCGGCGGGCTATGCGATTAATAATATCCTGTATTATACCCAGCGGACAAATTACCGAGCAGTATATTCGTCCGGTTAGCATTGTGATCAATATTACAACAAGAAAACCACCGGCGCTGACAATGGTAAAAAGGGTTAAAAATTTTAATAAAGATGGAATAAACTGGAGATAGAGGACAGAATTAAAAGTATTTTCAGGTATCCATTCATAAATATCGATAAAAAGTAATACTAGGAGAATAAGCATTGCAATGGCAATAACTATTCTGCTTTTCTTTAAGAAAGGGTATATTGACATAATAATTATAATAATTTACAGCCTTTGAAAAAAGTCATAAAACTCTCTCTAAAATATTTAACAACAGGCATACAGGCAGCAGCCGGATAAAATATTCATTTAAGAAAAGAAATGAGCATAATAAATATAAGTATAAAAGATAATGATTAAAGTGCGATTTCAATATGATACCTTTTGAAACCAATAATTCTAATCACATGAAATCTTTCGTTAAACTTTGATCCTTTTGATTGAAAGTTTGCTCAAATCCATTGTTCCCAGTCCCATTTGATCTGCGATACGGATGTGGTTAATATCTTTGGGATCTTTGTCGAACATCCTTGTTGCAGCTGCATCAACAGCAACAATATCAGTACCTGCAATAAGAGCCTTAAGGTCCACTACATCAGAAACAGATACACCCCTGGGGCCATTTCGTGCCAGCATACGATAACCGTCAACAATATTGAGATCCGGCTTCCTGTAAGTCACGAAATCCGCAATACACTGGCTTAAATTATTACTATGGTAATAACGCCTGTCCCATACAACTCCCATCAAATTTTTCATTGCCAGTGATACTATTGTTGAATTATGAGTTTTCAGGATAGGAACATTAATGAAAACATCTGCATCCAGCAATTCTTTATGTACTTTGGTTGTTTTTAACTTAACACCACCGGGAACACTCACTTCATTAAAAAATGATTCATCATTACCCTGGATAACTTTTGCTCCGGCGCTGCTGGCAAATTCTTCGATCTTACTGTTGGCGTAACACCTGTTCCATTGATCACAGGTATGATCGAATACGACAACCTGGGAAGCTCCTGCATGGAGACAGCTTTTTATTATTCTCTGAATTAACTGCGGATTAGTGTTTGCCGCCCTTTCAGGCGGGGCATCCCATCCGATATTGGGTTTCACAAGAACTTTCTGGCCCTGTTTTACAAATTTGCCCATGCCGCCAAGCGCTTCCATTGCTTTTTCAAACATATCAGCAGCTTCGCCTCCTCTGACAGCAACAAGATCATACTGGCCCTGTTCTGCTACCATACCTAACCCGTTCAGTCCCCCAAAACCGGGTCCCAATATACCCGCCAGGCCTAAACCTGCACTTTTTACTAAAAAATCTCTTCGCTTCATGGCTTTTTTACTTTATATAATTTGAGTTTTTAACCCTTATAAATTTATTGTTTTTACAAATTTAAGAATAAATTTAAAAGCACAATAGTAGAATATAATAATTATCATAGTGATAATGTAATAGTTAGTTGATAATATTTGACATTTGTTCATATTATTCAATAATCTATACATGTATATTGTTTAATATATGGTTTGAATTCTTTAAATTGCATAATTATAATAGTTGTCAGCAATTTGTAAAATTATATGTCATTATATTATTTTTGATAATCTAATTATATTTCTCTAATAAAAAATAATTTATTAACATTAAGATGATTAAACAACAAAGAAACCGTCTGGTGATTTTTTCAGGCCCTTCATGTGTTGGCAAAAGTCCTCTGATCAAAGCTTTTGCACGATTGTATCCGGAGAAATACAAAGACCTGAAACCACTTGTTCTTTATAACAGCCGCAGTGCTCGTCCCGGTGAGATTGATGGTGTAGATTATTATTTTCGTACGCGTCATGAGATAGAGGCATTAAAAGATTCAGATGATTATGTGGTAATGGATGTAAGGGGAGATTTGCAGGCAATTGATCTTAAAGAGCTTGTCTCTACCCTGGAAAAAAGCGGTGTGCTGTTTGAAGGTAATCCTTTTATCGGACGTATCTTACAAACACACCCGGCTTTAAATGATCTTGACAGATTGAGTGTATTTATGGCGCCTGTAACCCGTGACGAAATAATATACCTTAAGAACATCGAACCTGCTGTTTCGCTACCTGATATCATTACAGAAATAATGAGGCGAAAACTACTCCGGAGAACACGCCGGCAAAAAGGGGAACTTTCACTAAATGACCTTGAGAACATAGAACGGCGTGCGAAAAGCGCTTTTCGCGAATTGCAGGATGCATCTAATTTTCAGTACGTCATTCCCAGTCATGACGGTGAAGACAGTGAAAACTGGGATGCATTTTATTATCCTCTCGGTGATGCCCGGCGTTCGTTGCTTACATTTTTGTCATTGCTTGAGGAAGGGAAATCGGCTAATGCAGAGCAGTGGGAGCCGGAACTTCTTCCCGTAACCTGAAAATTTAAAATGGAACACATGCTGGTCCGGAGGAATTTTTACTGCAATTTTGTTTGCAATCGGCCAGTCGGGAATAAATGTGGCAATAGGTAACATTAATCTTGGAGAAGTTTACGGTACTGCTATTCAACCGGTATGATTTCTTCATCGGAAGACCATCAAATTATATTCCATTCTGCATCTTAATTTGAAATAATAAATGCTAATAATTTTGTGTTATTCAAGTCTGACAAATTGTCATGGTAACATTTTTCAAATGATTGTGGAAAAAATTGTCATATGGGTAATGATCTTTTTGACAGTTAAGGTATTGAATATGAGATTTATAGTTGATATAAAGCTTTTGGCATATATTTTGAAAAAAATGTTTACAAAAAATTATTTTTAAATATTTTATGTCTAACTAAAAGGAAAGGAGGAATGGATCATGACTTTAGCAAGATTGAGTGATAATATGTTTCCATCAATTCCTTCTTTTATGGACAGGATTTTTGGAAGGGATTTGATGGATTGGACAAACTGGAACTTTGCAGGAACCGATTCAACTTTACCTGCAGTAAATATTAAAGAAACCGATGATGATTATGAAATTGAAGTTGCTGCTCCAGGTATGAATAAAGGCGACTTCAAACTGAATTACGACAATGGCAGATTAACTATTTCATCTGAAAAATCGGATGAGAAAGAAGAAAAAGAAGGTAAAAGAGTAACACGTCGTGAATTCAGCTATCAATCGTTCCAGCGTTCATTTACGATACCTGAAGATGAGGTAATTTCTGACAAAATTTCGGCAAAGTACAAAGATGGTATTCTTCATGTAACGCTTCCAAAGCAGGAAGCGATCAAAGCAAAACCGGTAAAAGAAATTAAAGTATCTTAAAGTTAACAGGCAGGATAATCTTTCCTGCCTGTTTTATGTTAAACATTTTAAGTTGCCTTCATGCTGTGAACTCATCTGATGCCTGCAGGTCAGGTGTCCGGGCAGATCGGGGAAGGGCATTTATATTTTGGATTACTTTTATGTTAGTATGTTTAATTAAAAGAGAGGAGGGTAAAATCATGAAAGCAAAAATAGGTTATATATTAATGTTTATCCTGATCGTACTGTCTGGTTGCGAATATATAAATGATACAATCGCAGAAGGTGTAGTATTTTTTATTTGTTTTCCCGGAATCATTGTAGGTATAATAGGTGCGATAGTTTGTGCTTTAAGAAAAAAATAGATTGTTTGTTATTTGTTAAGCCTAATCTTTAGGATAAAACGGAGTATGCTGATCCCCTGAAAAGGATATTTTTTATCTACATCCGGTATTGCGTACTTGAAAGCATGACATTCCGGTAGATATTGACCCCTTTTTAGAGGTAAATAGTCTTTTTTTCTACAAATATTAATTAGCATGAAAAACAAGAATTTTCCAGACTTCAACATGGTATTTGATGTAATGTAATTCAAATCAACACAATTCGCCAATGCACCCTATATGATTAGATTTGGTATTTATTCATTTTATGTTTAACACAGATTTTCACGGTAAAGGTAACACGTAATTCTCAATAAACATTTATTCCCATGATTTTTTTAGTAGCTTGATTATCAATGGATAGCTATTCATTTCTCATTTCTGTCAAATATCAAATTACGTATATATATTACATATTTTATCATTTTAGGCTTATATAATTTTATATTACAAGATTCACTAAAAGCCTTAAATCCTTTTTAAATAGCCGTTTATAAGTTTTAAACAAAATTATTTTGCAGTTTAACAAATTATATATATTTTTATAACGGTAATTATAATACGTAATATATGAAACCGGAAGATTTCTTTTTAATGCCTATCCTTATCGTTGGGGAATCAAATTTTAAGAGTCCTGCCTTTATTTCCCATAAGCAATATGAAGCCCTTAGAATGTTTTATGTTGAAAAAAAACCGGCAGCGGAAGTGGCCCATAAGTTTGGTTACACTTACAGAGGATTCACTACCATAGCAAGCAACTTTAGAAAAGATTTAAAAGAAAATCCAACCTCCGGCATGTTTTTCAAAAACCGGGGAAAGGGTAAGAAAAGGGATAATAAGGTTAACCTGGCTAAAGACATTATTGTTCAACTTCGAAAGCAATACTACTCTGTGGAAGATATAAAAACCACACTTGACAGCAAAGGTTATGGCATCAGCGAAAAAACCATATACAATATTTTATCCGAAGAAGGGTTTTCAAAACTTCCACGGCGTATGAAAACAACAAGGAAACAGTTGGGACCACCGCGAATAGAGGCTGACAAAAGTATTCCTTTGCGATTTGAACCGGAAGAATTTAAGAGCACCACAGCAGGAATACTTTGCCTTCTTCCTTATATTGAAAAATACGGAATAACCCAAATAATCATGGATTCACTTTACCCTGAGACATCTCAAATTGACAAAGTAAGTTCTATATTGTCGTTTGTAGCCTTAAAAGCTTCCAATGCAAGAAGATATACAGCTGATAATTTATGGTGCATGGACAGGGGAGCAGGTTTGTTTGCCGGTCTCAATGTATTGCCCAAGGCAGCATGGTTTACCTCTTATTCACACCGGGTCACATCCCGGATGAACATGGAGTTTTTAAAGGCTCTGCATCAAAAATGGCTTGAGGAAGGATTGCTTGGTGACACCTCGAATCTTGATTTTACAACTATCCCTTACTGGGGCAATGGTAATCATCTTGAGAACAATTGGTCAGGCAAACGTGGTAAGGGGCTTGCCAGTATACTGGCAGTGCTGGCACATGATCCTGACAGTGGAATTATTGATTACGGAAATGCCGATGTAACACATGCTAACGAGAGTTCTGTGGTGATTGAATTTCTTGATTTCTACCACCAAAATAAAAAAACAAAACACCAACTTAAATACCTGGTTTTTGACAGTAAGTTCACCAACTACCAGAATCTTGACAAGTTAAACAAGCAACAAATCAAGTTCGTAACTATCCGCAGAAGGGGAAAAAACATTGTCGAAAGGATTGAAAAATTGCCCAAAAAAAGTTGGAAAACTATCAGGGTAGAATGTGCAGGAAACAAAAAAAGAGGCATTAAAATTTTTGAAGAGACTGTACAACTAAGAGGCTATGAGGGGGAGATCCGTCAAGTAAATATTACCGGGCACGGGAAAATAAAACCTGCAGTTATCATAACAAATGATTTTGAAATACCGTTAAACCAACTGGTTAGAAAATACACCAAAAGATGGATTGTTGAAAAGACAATTTCTGAACAGATAAGTTTTTTCCACCTTAACAATGTTTCTTCGTCAATGGTCATCAAAGTGGATTTTGACCTTACCATGTCAATCTTGACACATAATATATTCAGGCTGTTCGCAAATGATATGGAAAGATATCATAACATCTCCGACCAGTCCGTTTTTGAAAAATTTATCGACAACAGTGCTGAAATAAAAATTAACAACGGGATTATTGATATTAGGTACAAGAAAAAAAGAAACTTACCTCTTGTATTACAAAAAATGGAAAAATTCGAAGAGGTAACATTTAAAAATCTTAATAATTTTAAAATCAAATTTTCAGGAGCAACTTATTCTTAAATACGTATCTTTATATGCCGTGAAAATGTGTGTTTAATATCAATTTAACACAACTCTATAATTCTTTAATTAAAGCACACACTTTCTCTAAAAATTAAATTTCTAGCAAAGGCAAAATCGATTAGCAGACATACAAACCTTTCTGCAAACCTTTAGTTTGAGTGTTGGTTCGTGTAAAATTTTGACAATTTATTGCAAATCAGTTTTGGTTTTTTATATTCACAATCAATTTTTCTATAGTTTCATTTAATTTTTTTTCAATTTCACGTTCCCAAACAATGATTACATTCCAACCAAGTGCTTCGCATTCTTTTTTGTCTTTTTTATCTTTAGCAATATTTTTAATTAATTTCTCTTTCCAAAAACTTGAATTTGATGAAGGAATTCTTCCTTCTTTGCATTCTTTATGAAAATGCCAGAAACAACCGTGAACAAAAATTATTGTTTTGTATTTTTGTAAAACAATGTCAGGTTTACCTGGTAAATCTTTTCTATGGACTCTGAATCTGAAACCTCGCTTGAAGAGTTCAGATCGCAAAATCATTTCGGGCTTTGTGTTTTTGCCTCTGATTCTGCTCATTACCTCGCTTCGTTTTTGTTTAGTCCAGATGTCCATTGATTTTTGTTGTGTTAATTACTTTATGAACTACCAGAAAGTCTTTCATTGAGTTTGCAACTGCTTCTGCTAATGGAACAGGAACTCCATTCCCAATCATCTTAAATTTTTTCGATAAAGGTAATTCTGGAGGCAAAACATATGTATCTTCTACTCCTTGAATACGCAAAGTTTCACGCACTGACAACCGCCTGTTTTTGTAAGGGTGCAAATGAACTTCATTATTTCCGTAGCAAGCTGTTGGACTATATTTGAAACGGTGAAGCCGCTTGAATGATGGTCTGTTTGTTTCGCCTTCAGCAATTTTTTTTAGCTCTATTTCATCCACGTATAAATTGAAATACTCTTTTGAATTTGGAGTTTTACTCATTTCTCTGTATGGAACTAAACAACTCTCTACACACAATTCAAATGGCAAATCTTCTGATTTTGTGAGTTTCTTACCAAATGGAACTGCTGGTGACCATTTGAATTTTGAAGCTGCGCCCAGATATTTTTTATTTACAGGAAATGTAAACCACTCAGCAAAAGAATTTTTTATAATCCCTTCATCAAGTTTGTCTTTACTAATGCCCACAAAAAAAACTCTCTCCCTAAATTGTGGAACACCAAAATCTAAAGAGTTTAATGTTTTGTGGTCAACAAAATATTTGATTTCAATGCGTTTTAATAATTCTTTTAAATAATTTTTAGTAGAATTACTTTTTGTTAAACCTGTTACATTTTCCATGACAAAAAATGTTGGCATCAGTGAAAGAATTTTATCGAAAAATACTTCTGTCAATTTTCCTCTCTCTCCCTGAAAACCCTTTAATTTCCCATTCATGCTAAAATCTTGACACGGAGGTCCCCCAATGATTCCGAAATCTTCCGGTTTGCCTCGTGGAAACGCCTCCTTAATAATACTTTCTGCACTTACTTCTATTATTGATTTCTTATTGAATATTTCTGCCTTTATTCCATTTCCTCTTGCTTTTCTCCATGAAGTAATTCCTGCTTCATGAAGTTTAATAAATGTTTCGTCAACTTCATTTGTCCAAATTACTTCAAAACCTGCTTGTTCAAACCCCATGTCCATAAAACCTCCACCTGAAAAGAAAGATAGTATCGGTATTTTATTTCGCATATTTTAGTATTGTATTTATAGTTTCGTATAAAACATTATCATTTTTTTCAGAAAAATATAAGTTGTAAACCTCGCAACTACCATTTAATTGATATTTGCTAATTTCTCTTATTTTCTTGATTATAAAATAATTATCCGTTGTTTTGATTGCGATTTCATTAGTTTTAATTTCTGTAATATTTCCACATATATCAATCCTTGAACCTATTTTCTTATTTAAAAAGTTAGTTTTATAAATTTTACAAAATGGGCGGTAATTACAATTCTCGCAATTTTCAGGATTGCAATTAGCAAGTAAATCAGTTAAATTATTTTCTATTGCTGAATTAATTTTGTCTTTCAGTAATTTAACTCTACTGGTTAATGCTTCAATAAATTCTCTTGCAATTTCGATTTTTATTCGTTTCCCATCCAATGTTTCAATTAAGAGTTCAGGGAAAAAATCTTGTTTTTCGAGAATAACAGCACAATACAAGGCGAGTTGTTGTTTATAAACTTCTTTCACTCGCATCTTATTACCAACTTTTTCATAAATATTGCCTGTTTTAAAATCAATTATTTGCTTGATTTTATCATTTTCTCTAACGAGTAAGTCAATTTTACCTCCAATAATTTCATTACTAATCCACTGTTCATAAAGGTATTGACCTTCCGTTGTTACGACTTCTTTTACTTTACTTGCCTTTGCAAGCAAATTATTGCAAAGTAGTTGCTTTTTTACCGCATAATATTTTGCATTCCATTGAATTGAGCAATAATTATCCTGCAATTTGTTCGATTGATGTCGTCTATTTAACTTATCGATTTCTTTTCCCCATTTAGCATTAAATTTTTCAATAGAATCAATTTCCCATTCGTTTTGCTTCTCATAAAATTTATGAATTAACGAACCTAAATCAGCGTCAGGGTGTACAGTAAAGAACGCCTTTGTGATAGATAGTTTTGACAAAACGGCTTGCAATGGGCATTTCTCCCAATAGTAGAATGAACTTGGTGAAATATATTGAATCTTATCCATTGACTATCTTTTTAATAATTTCACCATAACATAATCCCGGTCGCCTGTGCAAATTGAAAGTATCAATGAAGTACAAATTTTCTAATCCCGCATCTGTCATTGCTTCTGTTAAAATATTTGAATCTTCGTTAGGCTGGTGTGTTGAACAATTCCAAAATGGGTGCGTTATAATTAAATTGTAAATGTCTGCTATGCAAAAACCGTATAACTTGCCAAATTGTTTATATTCAATGTTTTCAAAATTATTAGCCATTTTTCGAGCCAAAGTATCAGCAAAGTTCAACCAGTTTTGAAGTTCAGGACAATTATAATCTACTTCTTTCAGCCCGGATAAATAATTTCCGTTTGCAAATACTCTTAATAAACCAACAGCCAAACGCCAATCAAGCAATGGGTGAAAGTTCATATTACGATAGTTTTTTAAATCGCTATAACTTGCATCCAAACATTGTTGATTAGATATAATTGAATGATTGAAACTATCAATAACTTTCGGATTTATACATTTATTTAAGTACTTATCAAAATTATTGTAGAGTTGTTGAATGAACCCTGAACCGTTTGGCAATTCATCCGAAAGTACAATGCTTGCGGAATTTCGCCCTATAACTTCATCTTTTTCGGGTAGAATATAACTTTCTATTGCTGCTATTTCGATTTCTTCGGGGTCAACATCTAAATCGTCTGCAAGTGTTCTCTGTAATAGAAACGCGGCAGAGTAAAATGCACCTTTTGAAGCAGCGGATTTGAAAATATCAGAATCGAAAGGATTAATGTCTAATCCAAAATCTAACTGTTGTGGTTCGATTCTAAATACTTCTGTTATTTTATTTGAAGCTAATGCGAGTTTTTCAACAATACCACTAGGGTTGTTAAATTCGTTAATAAAATCATTTGAAATCCACTGTTGGTTAAAAGTTGCACTGTATTTCTGTTGATTTACATATTGCCCTTCAAAAAAAACACCACCGTTATTGTTGATTTTCCACGTTAATTCTTGTTGAGCATACTTTATATGGTAGTTCCCTTCGTTTTTACTTTCAGGAATGGTTCTTGTTTCTGCAAATGTGAGAGGTTTTGATAGGTTGAAATCAAAATCCTCATTTGAATCTTTAGGATACTTAAAATCAGTCCTAAAAGCAGCAGGTACAGCACCAATAAAAACATTACAATCAGGATTTGTATCCTTTATGTTTTGTTCTTCTGAAACATTATGATATGTCTCTGATTTAATAGATTTTGTTGCAATGTCTTGGATAAGCCATTTCCTTTCGGTAAAAGCATCTGATTGTAATGTTTTCGGCTGATATGTTATTATACCACCAGTATAGATTTGTTCAATGCCTTGAATGTCTGGCGTAAAACCAATTGCCTGAATTACACCTTTGTCTTTTGTTTTTTGTGCACCTGGTGCAAATTCATAAATAGCAATACCTAAGTCTCTGTCAATACATTGAACATTATATCCTCCAATTTCGTCATTATTTTTTTTAAAACCGTGAATAAGATTTTTAATTCTTGTTGGCATTCCTCCCATGGGTAATAAACCAGATTCGGCAAGCAATTCCGATAAAAAACCACTTGAAGAACTTCGTGCTGAAATAAGGTCGGATATTGTTTTGGGTAGAGATTTTATCCAATTTTCAATGTTTACAAAATCATATTTGTTAATTTGCCCACTAGTGTAAATGCCGATATTTAACGAGTTGAAAATTCGCTTTATAACTGAATTTTGTTTGTTTAAGTCATGGTCAATTACATTTTGCAATGCCAATTGGTTATAATCATATACAAAACCAAACTCTCCGTGAACAGAATTGCCTTTTACTGAAATATTAAGTTGCTGAAAAGCAAATCTCAAAATTGCTTTTGCCAACATTCTTTTGAAAATACGCTCTTGATCAAGACATAAAAATGGCTGTGTTGGTTTGTCCCCTGTAATGTTCAATGGATTATCAAAGTAAAATTCATCATGGCTTCTTCCGCGAGCAAAAGTTAATGAATAGGAATACATTTGTCCTCTTCGTCCAGTACGCCCTACACGTTGTTGATAATTAAAACGTTGCGGCGGCATATTTGCAAGGAAAATTGCCTGCAAAGCACCAATATCAACCCCAACCTCAAGTGTGGTGGTAACACTAAGTAAATCTATCTGTTGAGTGAGTTTATCATTTGAATTAAGGAAAATGTTTTTGAATTGTCTTTGCCGTAATAATTGGTCATCAGTCTGCCCGGTTAATTCTTCGGTATGCAATTTAAATGGTTTGTATTCCTTATTTAGATTTGCCGTTAAATAATTATCATTCCACAAATTTTCAACAGCTTGATTTTCGGGTTGAGAGTTTAATTTTGACAAGCAAAATATACATATCCCTCCAGATTTATGCAAATGAATTGTTCCGCAATTAGGGCATTTGTAGTATTGCGTTTGGCGGGTTGCAACTTTTACAAACAAGTTGTTGATTTCGATAATGTTTCCTCTATGATTGTTGTTTTCTAGAATTACAAAAACAGCATTTCCTAAATTATTTTCGTCTATATCATTCAGAATTGAAACAGCTTTGATATATCGTTTTTCTTTTCTTTTGTTAGAAATATATCCGTATGATTCGTTTGCAGTTGGAATGTAGTCGGCACGGTTATGCCTGTAACTGTCTCCAACAATACGCATAAATGAATTAGAAATTTCAAGTAATAAATCAGGTGTTATTTTCAATAATTCTGCTGTTTGTTTTAAAAAGTCATTTTTTTGAACTGTAGGATACCCAAGTCCTGACGCTTCAAAACTATAAAATAGTCGCCCGAAAATCAGTCCAGCAATATTTTGTTCGATTTTTTTTACAATCTCTCTTTGCGCTATATTCCAACCATCTATCGTTTCATTAAATTTGTAACTATTGTTTTGAAAATCGAAAGTAAAAAAATTATACCATGGTTTATATTCTTGACCCTGTTTAAAGTTTTTGATTGAAACATAAGGACCACCAGGATTTATTCCAAATTTCAACATTTCACGGATTACAATTTGAACGAAATCAGGAATATTTTTAATGTTCTTTTTTATGGCATTGTATGTTTGTATGTCAACTGCCTTTGCAAATCTTCCATTGACAGTATGCCATAATTGCCCTAATTCTATAAATCTATCGTTTCTTAAGTGTTGCAATCTATTTTGTTCTGTTTGATTATCATTTTCTAGCGCTGCGATTACATCATTGTCAAATTGTAAGTCATTTGTCAAATTGTGAATAATTACCTCTTTTAGTAAAGCGTTGTAATGTTCTTCTTCGATATTTTTTGCCAGTTTTGCAGCATCTTCTCTGCTGTCGGAAAAAGCAACTAACTTTTTTGTATCATCGCCTTGTGGCAATGAGTTGAACAGTTCCTTTAATAACAATTGACTCACTTTCCCAAAACCGGTTCTGAACCCACGAAATGGTGATTGTCGCTTTTTGTTTGGATTTGAGTAATCGGCTTCGCAATGAGGACAGAAATGAGGTAATGCATCTATTTTTTTTAAAGCATCTCCCCTTACATTATAATCCACATTGGTAATATTATCATTGTTGTCTTTGGTAATATCTGCAACTCTCAGCCATCTTCCTCTAATATGATTCGCAGAATCATTTGGATTGTTAATTTCAATTTTGCCTGAATTGACATTAAGCCATGCATTGCACCAAATTAGTTTTTTACCGTTTGAATTTGAAATACTATATTCAGGTTCAATTATATTCGTGTTTCTTTCATTTTCTTCTCCGAAAGAACCCGGGCAAAAAATACTGAAATCTTTGTATTTGCGTTTCTCAACAATAGAAGCAGGTGAAGTGTCGGGAACCCCTTCAATATCTGGACTAACAGGCAATAGTTCTGTGATTACATTACCCTCAGAATCTACATATTCAACCCTACTTCCACCAAAAGCCAAAGTTCCACAGTTTTCGCAATAAATCAATTCCAATGTTCTATGCCCTTTGTGAGAAATTTGAGGTGTGTTCAAAAGTTCACCAACAGGCATTCCTCTATTTGATACTTCATTGTCGGGAATAAGTTCACCCCAAAGCCCAGGAATATTACGATAAAACAAATGAAAACGAATACGTGGAAATATATGATTGATATTGTATTTTTCAAATAAACCCAATAGGAAAAAGAAACCTTTTACCGCATCTTTATTTTGTTTGTTATCAGTACCAAACAAAACTTCTGCAATAGATCTCACAAAATTGGGTGTATCATCGTTATCACCATTGATAAAAGCAGGAACTGCCCTTGTTCTGCCATTAATATTGAATGCAAAATACATAGCATTTTTTATTGCATCTTGCTGCTCTATTAAAATGTTTATTACATTATTACTGTTGCCGATTATTTTTTGAATTGCAGAGTTTAGTCTGTCAGCATTTTCAACATTTGGTATTTGACTTTCAATAGTATCCGATTCTCTGCCAATATTTGCAATATCGGCAACAAAATTCTGTAAAGGAAAATTACTTTTACCTTGCATTTTGATTTCAGTACCTTCAATAATATTAATTTCTTTATTTTCAACACCAAAGAAACTTTTTAAGAAGTTTTTGCCTTCTTCGCCTTCAAGCGAGGCACTCGAAGCCAAAATGCACAGTTGGTCGCTATCGGGTGTCAATCCGATTCTGTCTAACAACATTCTGATAATGTATGCAATTTCGGAACCTGAGCCTCCACGATATAAGTGTAATTCGTCAATGATAATATGGAAAATACGTTCTTTACGTTCTTGTTCTATTTCGTTTTCTGGCAAACCTTCACATTTCAACCAATTTTTAGTTTGGTCAAAAATCGGATTTTCAATATCTCGCATCAGCATAATGCTCAACATACTGAAATTAGTAATCATTATGTCGGGTGGTGTAATTTGCATATCAAAACGAGTTCGCATTTCTGCACCGTCTAAACGCTGGAAATTTGCAAGCAAATCAACTTTTTGACTATTTATAAGATTGTCAGGATTGGTATTTAGAAATTCAACAACTTTTGCATTATTATCTTCTATTGCTTTTAATTCCTTTTTTAGTTGATTTACTTTGTATATGTCAGGGACAATGTTGTCGTCTTTTACTTTCCAAAGTTTCCCCGGAACAGGAGAAGTAGAGTTGTATCTGCCAAAATAAATACGATTGTCATTGTATTGTGTTTGAAACAAGTTTCTTACAACATCAGAATCTAATGCTTTTCGTAACCTTGAAAGTTGGTCTTCAACTAAAGCATTCATGGGGTATATTAACATTGCTCGAACAGCTGCTGGACGTTGAGGGGTTGATCGCTGCTGTGCGATGGTTGATAAAGTCTTATTGCCATTTCCGACAATTCGAATTGGTCCGTAACCAGCATCACTCCACCATTTCGTATTGTTCAAAGAATTGGCTGTATTTTTCCATTTGTTTAATTCTTTACTTAAATAAGCAAAGAGAGGTAAAAGAAATGATTCTGTTTTACCAGAACCTGTTCCTGAAGTAATCACACAATGATTGCCTGCCATTACTTTTTGTATCATTTCATATTGGTGCTGGTACAATTTGAAATTGCCAACTAAACCGCTACTTGCTAATGCTTTAAATATTGCTAATTCTTCACCAGTAAGATTTGGAACTTCCGTAATCTCATTTATTGAAAAATCGGATAGTTTGTATTCGGGCAATGGCTCAACCCAGGGAGCACGAACAAAGATTTTGTCCTTATTCAATAATTTTTCTCGCTCTTTCTCAAACTGTGAGTATTTTGTTCCGAAAGCAGTTTTTACATAAAGAATAAAACTGTTCTTTATTGTTTCGAAAACATTAATTGGATTCTTCATTGAAATATCTGTTGTTTTTTGTTGTTAATATCAAATTGTTGATGCAGCGTTGTAACAAGAGAATTGTTACAAAAAAGAAAAGGAACATTTTTGTAAATCAAATATGCGCGATTGTTATATTGCTGTATTTCAGGTATTTTCCCAGAAAGAAGGGTGAACGCAATGGAATAGTATTTTGGCAACGCACAATTCAAAGGGACTCCTAACCAGCTTTTTGATTCGTCGTATAACAAAATATTGGTTAATAGTTTAACTGACTGTTCTTTAAAAGTGTATTCATAAGTGTTTATTGCGCCGTGTTCTTTTTCTATTTTGTGTTGTTCTGTTTTTAATTGTCGATAAAGATATAAAAACAAATATACTCCGTAATGATGTTCAGCAATATGGTATGCTTCGTTTTTATACCAAAGTCTATAAGCAGTTTTATAACCGTTTATATTTTGAAAACGTATAAAAGCTAACCCTGTGTCAAAATTATTCGATTTTTCTTTGAATTGTAGAGTTTCAATTTCAAATATTTCTCCACCTTCAAAATCACTAGCCAAATTCAAATTAATTGTTTTATTTACAAAATTTTGCCAATCAGTGATTTTATGAGCATTTGCAAGTGCAAACTGAGTAAATAATTGTTCTTCGTGTTTAAATTGAAGTTTAAAATGCGTTGCAAAATCATTGACAATTGTATGATTGCATTTTTTAAATTTTATCAATATCGTCTGAGGTAGCAAACTGTTTGCACTATCTTGAATATCAATGTAACAACTACCATTTTTAGAATAATCAATAATGCTTCTAACAAATTTATTATCCCTTGCTCCAACTAGCAACAGAGTAGTCCCTGATTCTGTCGGCTTTACTACCGTAGAAGATTTATTAATATAGATAATTCCTTGCTCGGCATCATAATCAGTATAGCCGAGATTTTGCAAGTCATAAAGTGAATAACGAATTAGTTTATTCAAATTTTCTTTTTCATCCGAATTTTGCAGTAATCGTATTACTGAAATATCATAATCGACTTTTGAAATTCTACCTTTTGCAGAAATATAGTTGAGCAAGATATTCCCTTTATGAGTTTTATCGTAATTGTAGTTCTGATTTAATGAGTTTGTATTTCGCGAATTTGTAAAGATACATTCTCGTGTAACTGGATTTCTTTGCGTTGGTTTCATCCTTTGAATCTTAGTATTTTCAAAGCAATGTTCGATCCCTTGAAAATAATTTGTTGGATTTTCAGACGATTTAATAGTATTTCCAATGAGATTGCGTTTGGGTTGAATTTGTTTAATTTCTTCGTTTGTTTTTTTCTTGTCAAAATCAAGAATTTTTACGAAACGAGGATACTCAATATTGCTATATTTTAATTTGAAATCCTGATTCTTGAATAATAAGTGTTCATTTGTGAACCTAAACAAGTTTGAATCATCTACTTTTTGCAATGGAATAGACTTGTTATCGAAGTATTCAGCAATAATTTGTTCGCGTTCAACTTCGCAGTTTTCAACCCATACATTTGGTAAGATATCGGAATAAAAACAAGCATTAAAGAAATATTCCTTTTCAAAATTGATTTTTGGAGTTGTTTCCGGTGCTGTTTTTAATTCTGGCAAAGTTGGATGTTGATATTTTGTTATTTGTTCAACAGTTAGAGCAAGCCATTCGTCAGGTAAATTGTTTTTTGAGTTATCGTCATAAAGTTTCTTATGGAATGTTGGTATGCTTTCTGCTTCCAACCAAGTCTTTAGATTTTCGGAATAAAACCTCTTTTTAGATATAATCAACGTTTTATATGCATTGAATTCTATTTGAGATATTTCTACCCAATCGTTTAATTGTATATCCTTTTTGAATAGATAAAATTCTTTTGATTTCCATGTATATTTTATTCTATTTGAGTTATCTTTCAGTTCAATGTTGTGATCGAAATTTTGAAAGCATTTGGTTATAGGCGTGGAGTATAAAGGATTTTGCAAAGATTGTTCAATGCCTTTATATTCGTTATTTTCATTATCAGTTAGCGTAAATTCTTCAAGCAAACCGCCAGGAGACAAAATTCTAAAATTCTTTATTTCAATTTTTTGTGAAAGGATATCGAATTTTAGGCAAATTACAAGTCTTTTTCTCGAGAAACCTCTTACTCTCGTTGTGTTTTCAAAATTTTTTAAGTAGTTGTATCTGTTTGTACCATCCCAATTTTTATAATAATTGTATGCTCTTTTTACCAATTTTTCGCCTAAATATTCATTGTTTCGGATTTTGGTTACTGTGTCGCTTGTCAAGTGAAGTTCTCTTGCATTGTCAATTAGAAGTTGTTTTATTTTGCTTTCGCCAAGAGGTTCGTTTGGTAAAATATTGTTATTGTCGAAAATTATTGATAGTTTATCTTCTTGTTCTTTGCGGAAAACTATATGATACTCGAATTTGCTTACATATCTTCTATTTGGTACTGGATGCTCAATTTTTTCAATGTAGCCCAGTGAAAAGTTATTGTTTTCAAATAGCCAATCAAAGATTTTATTCCATAAATGGTCAATTTCATTTAATCGAAATTTGATTTGTCTGTCGTAATTGGTTGTTAGTTGCTTGTTTTCGAAATATAGCTTTACAATGTCGTGAAAATTAGTCATTCTAAAACCTTCTTGTAATTTTCCAGAAGTGAAAGGCAGCATAAAAGCCAAAAGGTATGTCAAGTATGGCGGATAGTTGAAGGGAATTTTTTCAACGCCACGACAACCTTGTGAATACCGATTTTCTAAATCATTGATTCTATGAATGTAGTTGTTGTTTGGCGTTCCGTAAATGCCCAAACGCAAAGCACAAAAAAAATCCTCCACATATCCATCTTCAGGCAAGAGAAAATTTTCCTCACCGATTTCTTTTATCATTTCCTCGCTAAAGTATAAAATAACTTCCTTTTCTTCATTTTCTGGATTAAAGAAGTGATTTATTATTGCGTTATTCCATTCAAGATAATTCATTACTATAATGGTTGTCTAAATTATGATTAAATTTTAACGTAACATCGGTGTGTTGATAAAAGATGTTGACATTAACTGAAAAGTATATCGGTATTTCAGTTGAAAAGTATACCACTTTTAATGCAAGATTAATAATTTTTTTCGTTGTTAAAAAGAACATTCAAACAATTTTGGAGCTCCAAAATTGTTTGAATGTTGGCGCTCTTGTTTTGCTTTTCATCTCGTTTGCTTAAATTTTTCAATTGTTTACCCATTTCTTAGTCTCTTTAACCCTGTAAGATGGTCCTTGCTTATGGAAAGCTTTCCATAAGCAAGGAGAAACGTTAAGAAAAAAACGGAAAAATTGTCAGTAAATATTGTTCTTTGAATTAAAACCTACAGGG
>CAZTAL010000098.1:0-6731 GCA_964611525.1 uncultured Prolixibacteraceae bacterium | reverse complement strand
CTCAGGACTAAAAAAGAAAAAAGCAATGGAAAAAAACATTTCATAACTCCTCAATTTTATTAAACAATAGCTCATGGTTATTGCATAAAATTGGGTTTGCAAATTATAATTTTATCTTCCCTTCAAACTAAAATCAAACTTACTATAGTTCAATTACAAACGAAATACGTAATTTCCACAACATTTTTGTTTTAATAGAAAAAATGAAATATTGATTCTCTGAAACTCTATATTTTACAAGCCCAAGAGAAGATTCTTATTCTGGGACAGGATGTCCCTTTATTGAACAATTTTAATAATCTAAATAATATTGGCTGTTTGAATTTTTTTTTAATACCTGTCGGAAATTTTTGAAGCACTATATGAAATATATAGTTACATATAAAATTGGATTAAGTAAATTATGAATTATTCTCAAATTGAGATAAACTGTTTCTTTTATAAAAATAAAAAATTGCTTCAACAATATTGGATGTCCCTGTCTTTTCCATTATATTCGAGCGATGTTTTTCTACTGTTCGGCATGATATTTTCAATTTAGCTGCTATCTGTTTAATTTCCAAACCCTGCATGGAATATTTAAATATTTCTTTTTCCCTTAAAGTGAGCTTCACCGCTGCTCTATCTTCAAACTCCCTGTTTTTATCACTTTCTGTACAAGTAATCAAATCTGAAAAAAATATATTATTGCCAAAATAATTTGAATGCATCATATAAATATCAAACAGAGTAGATTTATTATTAGTTAAAGGAATGTGATTTAATAAGCAATAGTCATTAAGTCCCGAAATACATTTATAAAAATTTGATGAATCATTTTGATTATCAGAAAAATCAAATACATCTGAAAATTTTGGGAAAGTAGTTAAATCTTTCTTTATCCCGGTAAGCCTTGAAAATTCATTGTTAATCATAATGATATTTTCATTTTTTGAAATACACCTGGCTACCGGTATAGTTTCAAATATTTGCCTGAATCTTTCTGAATTATAAATATTTAAATTTTTCCTTTTATTAAGTTGATTTTCAATTTTCTTCAGTAATAATGTCTTATTAAAAGGTGCGATAATAAAATTATCTATTCCCAGTTCCAGTCCTTTAAGAATAAATTCTTTCCGGAATTTACACATATATAGAAAAAATGGAATGGCCTTGTATAATAAATTTCGCTTAACAATATTATATGCCTGAAAACCATCTACTTTTTTTAATTTGTACTGACAGATTATTAAATCGGCATAACTTTCCTTTACCATTTTTATCCCATGATCTGCATTTGTTGTGGAAAATACTTCAAAATTATTATTATCGAGAAATTCATAAATTTTTCTAAAATATTCATTATCAGACGAATATATCAATAAGATGCGATTTTTTAAGGTTCCCATGTTCAATTTATAGAATTAAATCATTAAGTTATATAACAGAATGATTAATAATGGTTTAAGTAATGATTTTATGGAATTAATAATTTTTACATAAGGCAAGTTATAATTTACCAAAAATTATCAAAAATTATGTTTTTGAAATAAATTTGAAATAAACGAAAGAGGACAATGATCCATTGAAAAAAGTATAATAATCATTTCTAAAGTATGCATTCTAATGGTTTTCTTACATTATTTTATAAAAAAAATTAAAAAGTCTGTAAAATTAAAAAAAATTATACCTATTTCAATACGTAATTTTACTTATTTACATAATAATAGATAATTTTTTTGTATGGTTAATATAATCACCCAATGAAATGTAAGTACTTAAACGTTTATTCCATATTTAAAAATATTCTATCGGTAAATAGAATATAAAATATTATTTTGTACCCGAATTATTAATACTCGGATATGAATATTTCACACATTGAACACATCGGGATTGCCGTTAAGAGTCTTGAAGAGGCAATCCCCTTTTATGAAGATATTCTCGGCCTCAAATGTTATAAAGTGGAAGAGGTAAAAGACCAAAAAGTTAAAACTGCCTTTTTCAAAGCAGGAGAAACAAAAATTGAGCTTCTTGAATCCATGACTCCTGATAGCCCAGTAGGAAAATTTATCGCCAAAAAAGGACAGGGCGTACATCATATAGCATTTGCTGTAGATGATGCGGACGAATCGCTTAAAGAATTGGAAAATAAAGGTATAACCCTTATTGACAAACACTCAAGAAAAGGAGCGGAAGGATTGGATATAGCATTCCTTCATCCACGGTCCTCGCTTGGTGTTCTTATTGAAATTTGCAGCAAGAAAAGGGAAAGATAAGGATAAGAATTCTTTCTAAGATATCTTTTTTACTAAATTTCTACAGCATCGACATAATTCCTTTTACATAGCCCAATGATTCCATCATGCCGGGCAGCGGGTCATCGGCATCTGCCTCATATTCAAGCGCCAGGGTTCCTGTATAACGCGACTTAACCACTGTTTCCATAAATGACGGGAAATCAATAACACCCCGTCCGATAATACACGTGGTGCCATCCGCGGAAGGAGCGGTCACATCTTTTATATGAATATCATGAACACGATCGGAAAAATCCTTCAGGTCAAGAACCGGATCACGATTAATTCGTTTTGTATGCCCTATGTCAATGCATAATCCCATACGCTTATCCATATTTTCTATCAGTGTATAGGCGCTTTCAGCGCTTGGATATAACTTATCACCCGGACCATGGTTATGTATGGCCAGCTTAATATCATATTTTTTAACTTTTTCTT
This sequence comes from uncultured Prolixibacteraceae bacterium, assembly GCA_964611525.1. Lineage (GTDB taxonomy): Bacteria > Bacteroidota > Bacteroidia > Bacteroidales > Prolixibacteraceae > JAAYJR01. The sequence goes on along the minus strand of CAZTAL010000098.1, from coordinate 4,014 downwards.
CTACATACCCGAGCAGTTCATGTGCAGGCACCCCGACTATGATATCCATTCCTGCTGTTTGGGCATATTCAAAAGCCTGGTCAACCTCATCCTTTGTCTTCATATAAATAACGCCCCCTCCATAAAGAGTGATCCCTTTCTTATCGCATAATGAAGCAGCATTTTTTATAGTTCTTTTGTCAGAGTCAAGTGGCAAATGCATACTTTTTAAAGTTATCCTGTCAACTCCGCACCTGAGAGTCATATCCAGAGCTTCCTCAAGTGAGAACTTTCTTAGTGTGTATGATGCCATACCCAGTTTAAACCTGAATTTTTTCTCTTCTTTTTTACCCGCAGGGTGATATCCAATACCGGGAACTGCTGCTGCTGCAATACCTAATCCGGCTGCTCTTAAAAAGTTTCTTCTGTTTGTCATATTAAAATTCTCTTATTTTTATACTTCTGAAATATACAGTATGATTATGATCCTGAATAAGCACAGGGCCTTTGGGTGCCATGCCGAAATCTTCAAATTTAGCGAACTTACTATCTTTAACACGAGCAAGGAAATCATCGCTGCCTCTGACATATTCCACCACTTTGCGCCCGTTAAGCCAATGCTGGGCTGTTCCGTCCGGTTTAAGCACTATCCTTCCCTTGTTCCATTCACCCGGTCCGTTCACAAACCGGCTTTGAGCATCAGCAGGAATCAAATCGTACAGTGAGGCTACTGTCTGGTCATCATTAAGCCCCTCATAATTTTTATCGTCAATTACCTGGTATTCCAGACCTATGGAAGGGCCATTATTGCCAAGTCCGTATTTTATTCCGCTGTTAGCGCCTTTGGTAAGCTGAAAGTCGAATTTCAGCTCAAAAGGACCAAATTCCCTTTTTGTAACAATGTCACCACCTTTCTTTTCAGGATCTCCCCCGCTTTCAATAACAGTCAGACAGCCATCTTTAACCTCCCACCCCTTAGACGGGAAATCATCACTTCCCGCACTTCTGAAGTTTTCTGCGGAATGGCCGTCAAAAAGCAGTTCAAATCCCTGCTCCTTTTCAGCTTCACTCAGATTATTAGGGAGGAGGTTAACCACATAAATTCCTTCGGAAGGGGAAGGCTCAAGGTTTTCAGTCTTTATCCTAATATTTTTCCATTTTATCTGATGGCCGGCATTTTCCTCATTATTGCCTATTCCATGCACCTGCAATGCAATGAATCCCTTCATGGTCATATCATCTATCAAATGTGAAACAGGAACTCCGTTTACCCATGTTTTAATAGAAGAGCCTATGCACTCAATACGGTAACGGTTCCATTCTCCAAATTTAAAAGCCGTTTTAGCATCAGGATTTAACTCCAAAGGATAAAGCCACCCCCTGCGGGCCTCATCGTAAACACCACCACTCCAGGCGCGGTCCGAAGGATCTACTTCACACTGATAACCATGAACACGGCCATTATTATAGTCCTCCCTACTTTCGCTCCGGAACTGGATGCCTGAATTCATCTCTTCCTCAAGCAGCAGGTCAACCTCTAAAATAAAATCCGAATATTCTTCTTCAGTACATAAGAACGAATTGGGAGTATTTACCACCGTAGTGCCAACGATCATTCCGTCAACTACTTCATATTTTGCTTCTCCGTTTAACTGTTTCCAGCCACTAAGATCTTTTCCGTTGAAAAGGGATGTCCAACCGTCATCCTGTCTTGATGTACATCCAGCAAAAACTAATGCTATCAAAAACAAATACCTGTATTTTTTCATATGATTAAAATTAATTATTTTCAAAGGTATCATACATAACTCGCATATATTTTTAATCCTGCACTTTTATGCCTTCGCACAGATGTGCTATGGCATACGTGTGTGATTTTCCAATTATGCTTGTTTCATTTCTAAAAATTTAAATTTATTCTGACTTTGCCGTGTGCGAACACGTTACCTGCAAAATTAGTTAATATTATTTTTATTTTTCATTTTTATCCTATAAATCCTTATTAAATTTGGACTAACAGCTTAATCATTTACATGTTAACTTCAGGATATTTAGATTGCAAAAAAACATTTATGGCTTTTTAAGCGCTTAGGCCACAAAACTCATTAGCATGTTGTTAGTATTAAAACAGACAATATTTCCCCTGAGACGGTTTAAATTATCAATCATAAATTATAATTTTCACAGGTACTATGGCATTATTACGAAATAACCTGAACATTTAGTCTTGTTCTTTTTGCTTTTTACTGCATTGAAATTTTTCACCATAGCTATGGCTATGCTTCAAAATTTTGCTTTGTTAAAAACAAAAATAACTTCGCCTATTTTATTCACTTTATTTCGTAACAAAGCCTATGTTACAGTAAAATTTGCGATATTTACGACATTTCGGAATTAACAGACAATACATGGACAAACCGGCTTATTTTGTAGCTGCATATTTTTTGCTGGCATTACTAGTCGGCATCTGCTCCTCGTTTAAAGTAAAAAATTCTTCCGATTTTTACATAGCAGGCAAAAGAGCAGGTTTAATACCTGTTTCGGGCAGTTTGCTCTCTACAATACTCGGAGGTTCCGCTATATTGGGCACAATAGAGTTGAGCCGGACGACCGGATGGCCGGCTCTATGGTTTTTGTTCAGTGCATCACTTGGACTTTTCATTCTTGCACCCCTTTCAAAGTATGTAAGCAGGTATGGAAGATACACGCTTCCGGACCTGCTGGGCCATTTTTTCGGTGATAAAGCCCAATTCATAGCATCAATCATAATTCCGGCAGCCTGGCTTGGCATAATAGCAGCACAGATCATAGCCGCAGGAAAGATACTTGCAGGCCTGGAGGTTGCAAATTACCACTGGTCGGCTGCATTTTGCGGTGCAGTATTTATTATATATACACTGGCCGGGGGACAAATAAGTATTCTTAAAACAGATATTGTACAATCTGTATTAATAGTCTCGGGAATTACCGTTCTGGCAATATTTTCCCTGGAAATAAACGGTTCCAGGAGCCTTTCAGGACTTAAAATTAATGCATTGTTCAGCGAATCTTTTTCATTTTTCGACCTCATGGTACTGGTATTTACCTACTCAGTGACTTTTGTTGTCGGGCCTGATATTTATACAAGGATCTTTTGTGCAAAAAATGAAAAGACTGCGTTACGCAGTATATTAATTGTAGCATCTCTTTTAATACCGGTATCATTTGTACTTGTTTATACCGGTACAGTATCAGGAAATTCAGGAGAAAAGGAATTGCTTAGTTTTGCCCGTGGTTATCTTCCGGATTGGTTTTATGGTCTTTTTATGGCTGCACTTCTGTCTGCCGTTATGTCTTCTGCCGACACCACCCTGCTAACTTCCTCTCTAATCCTGAGTGAACTGCTTTATCATGACCTTGAAAAAAAGAGGTCAGTTATGATAACGAGGATTATTATCATTATATCAGGGGTACTAAGTATTATAATAGCGCTGTTCATAACTTCCATTTTACAATCTCTCCTGCTGGCGCTCACCTTTTTCTCGGGGGCTTTCGTGTTACCTATGTTAGCAGGACTGCTAAAAGTAAAAGTGGTAAAAAAACAGGTGGTGGCCGCAATGGTTGCGGGAGGTTTTGTTGCACTTGCAGGTAAACTGATAAACTTGTTCGCCTGGCCTCTGACAGGCAATATTATTATAATTATATCCTATTTTGTCAATAGCGTTTTCTTATTTGCTGATATGAAACGAGCATGATTGTAAAATCACACAAGAGTATGATTAAAACATATGCGAGTTCCATACTATACCTTTAAAAATAAACAATTTTAATAGTATGAAACGATTAAGTTCTTTTTTGATCAGAAAATAACCAATGTTATTTGAAAATCTGCAACATTTCTTTATAGTAAACTACTATGGGTAATACTCGCTTAAAAGTAATTTACTGTCACGAAGACTAAGGCTTTGTTACGAAATAAAGTGAATAAAATAGGCGAAGTTATTTTTGTTTTTAACAAAGCAAAATTTTGAGGCATAGCCAAAGCTATGGCGAAAA
>CAZTAL010000097.1:0-44162 GCA_964611525.1 uncultured Prolixibacteraceae bacterium | reverse complement strand
TTGCTAATATTTTATTGAGAAGTATTGATGGTAAAAAGAAAAGAACTTATGCTTATCCTTGTGGAGATAAAATAGTTGAAGATTCGGATTACAAAAATTGCGTCAAGAACCATTTTTCCGGAGCCCGGGGTTCAACACCAGGTATAAATCAAGCTAATAATATCGATTTATATGATATTAAGGTATTTCATGTAAATGAAAATTCCGGTAAAGAATTAATAAATGTTGTAAAAGACGCCCAAGAAAAACAAGCTTTGGTCGTTTTTATGTTCCACGGTGTTGATGGCGAGCATGAATTAAATATTTCGCTGGAAGAACACAACAAATTAATAGACTATTTAAAGGAAAATAAAAAAAATGTCTGGACAGCTCCATTAATTGAAATAGTTGAATATTTGAATAACATTTAATCTAAAATTTATCCAAAATATCATCTGCTATTATTATTACACTGTCAAGGTCTTCTTTAAAATTTGTTTCGAAATCATCCCATTCTTCCATAGAAATATTTTTCAGGTTATTTAATTGTTCGTTTACCTGAACACGTTTATCCTGAAGCTTATCAAGTGCTTCTTCCTGATCTTCGCTCAGTTTTTCAGATTGTTCTCCGATCTTGTTGTTTAATTCTTTAATTTTTTCATTGATAGCAGCAAGCTTTTCATTGGCTGTTTGTGTCAGTTTATTTTGTTTTTTCTGAAGTTCGGTACTCACTTCCTTTTTTAGTTGGTTCGCATCATTGTTTTCGTCATTTTTCTTTTGCTGACCTGAACTACATGCAGAAAGTACTATCACACTCACACTTAAAAACAATACGGTAAAAATTTTTCTCATTTTCGGCATAACAATTATTTTTTGATTTTATTTTTTTTACGAGACTAATTTCTATTTTGTTTAGATCTTTTGCAAATTTTCTATTTTATATTCAACTATCGCTCATTTTTAGCAATCTGCTTATCATCAGGTACACTTTAATTTTTTCCTCAACAGGTTCAGACACACCTTCCGGATATTTAACGCTGAGGTTGTTTCCTACATCCGTAACGCCTAAAACCCGGGCTGCATCTTCACTGGCCGAAATTTTTCCAGAATAACTGTTAACCGTTCCTTCCAATAGAACCTTTCCACCCGAAACTTTTATCCGAATGTTATTCGAACTAACACTTTCATCCTTTTTTAACTGGTCCAAAACACCTCTTTTAATTAATTCTTCATTCGTTGGTATCATATTACAACTTTTTGGGTTTCTTTTAGTATTCATACGGCGCTAAAAAAAATATATTATGAAAATCCTGTTAAAATAATCTAAAAAGCATCGAAGGGTGTTTTGAATGAATGTCTTTTACAAAACAGAGAGTGTTTTGGTTCGCCATCAGCCTTTTCGCTAAGAATAACATGGTACCCAACCAGCACAGCGGCAAGGATTGCTGCAGCCTGAGCATTGCTGAGCCCAAAAATCAAATGGCGCTGATCGATTGAATACCTGAAACTTTTTTGAATAATCCATGCCGGAATGTATTTACCCACTGGGGAATTATAAACATAGTAAGCTGGTAAACCGGGCAACATTCAATGCTGACCCTAAAAAATTCAAACTATTTACTACGTCAAAAAGTTTATCCGAATTAATAGAGGAAAAAGAGCAGATAAAACAACTTCTCGGGTTCGCAGAACATTTATACAATATCAATCAGGAAGAAGCCAAATTTATACGATTGAACCAGTTACTCAAGGATGAAGGTGTATTCGATAAAAAGGAAGAAAAGCTGGTTATCTTCACAGAACATAAAGACACCCTATACTACCTTGCCGATAGACTTAATAACAATGAATACGAGGTAGTAACAATTCATGGCGGTAAATCGGTTGATGAACGCCGTCAGGCACAGGCAACCTTTGCCCGTAATGCACAAATATTAGTAGCAACAGATGCTGCCGGCGAAGGCATTAATCTGCAATTTTGCCGTTTGCTTATTAACTGGGATATTCCATGGAATCCTAATCGGCTGGAACAGCAAATGGGAAGGATACACAGTTATGGTCAAAAACAAAATGTGCTGGTTTTTAACATGGTTGCGCAAAATACCCGCGAGGGAAATGGAAAGGAAACTTTTGCAAAACAAAAAAAACTTATTAGAAAAATGGATGGTTGCCTATAAAGAAAATCTTCAACCCAAACTTAAAATTGGTAGATTCAGGTTTGCCAATAAAAAAAATTTCACAGAATACAGGAAAATGCAGCTCAATGAAAATACAACATGGTGGGGAGGTGAACCGGCAGGCGAAATATTGACAAACTATCTGCGTCCCGTAGAACTTACTTTATATACAATCCTAAACCGTAATGAGTTAATAAAAAAATTCAGACTTGTGCCAGACCAGAAGGGTAATGTAATAATTTATAATGCCTTTTGGAATACTACGGAAATCAGAAATAAAGACATCGTGCATCCACTGTTAGTTTATGTTGATTTAATGAATACCGGAGACAGCAGATGCCATGAAACAGCTCAAATGATTTTGAAAAATACATTGAAAATACTTTAATGACATGATTGATTATATTAAAATATCAGGATTTAAATCAATAAAAGAGATAAAAATAGATCTAAAACCGGTCAATGTTCTGATTGGCGCCAACGGATCAGGTAAAAGTAATTTTATCTCATTCTTCGAATTTTTAAACAGGCTTTACGACAGGAAACTAACTGAATATATTGCCCTTAAGGGTGGTGAAGATAAAATCCTACACAAAGGCTCAAAAGTTACATCCAATCTGAAGTTTGAGATAAGTTTTGATAATCAGATAAACGGATATTCAGCAAACCTTTTATTAGGAGACGAAGGTTTTGTATTCAATAATGAGTACCTTCTTTACAAGGCTAATAAAGGCTGGGATATTTCAAATTATAAAAAAGAAGCAAATATTAAAAAAACAACTGATTATAGAGCCCCATACGTGAAAAAATATTTAAATAGTTTTAAAAAATATCATTTCCACGATACAAGTAAAAACTCTCCTTTTACAAAAATGAGCCATATAGAGAATGACAGTTTCTTTATATATGAAGAAGGTCACGATCTCGCTGCATTCTTATATTCAATCCGGAAGAATAATAAAACAATATATAATCGAATTGTAAAAACAGTACAAAGTGTGGCGCCATTTTTTACTGACTTTTACCTGAAACCTAACTCTGAAGGTTTTTTAAAATTAAATTGGCAGGATAAATACAGTTCTACTATTTATGGGCCAAATGACTTCTCTGATGGCACTTTACGATTTACTGCCTTGACAACATTGTTTATGCAACCGGAGTTACCCTGCACAATTATTATTGATGAACCGGAATTAGGATTACATCCTTTCGCGATCTCAAAATTGGCAGGAATGATTGATAGTGTTGCCTCAAAAGGCACTCAGGTAATTTTGGCAACTCAATCAGCTGATTTTGTTAATCATTTTTATCCTGAACAAATAATTACTGTCGACCACATGGAAGGAGAAAGCCGGTTTAATAGATTAAAGTCGGAGGAATTAAGTCATTGGCTCGACGAATATAGTGTTGGTGAGCTATGGCAGAGAAATATTCTGACGGGAGGACAGCCAAAATGAATCAGACTATAAAACGTGTCATAATAATTTGTGAAGGGGTAACCGAACAACAATTTTGTAATGATGTATTAGCTCCCTATTTTTCAAAGGAAAATATTTTTATATCGAATCCATTAATTAAAAAATCAGGTGGTGGAATAGTACCATAGGAAACCCTAAGGAAACAGATTGAAAATCATTTAAAACAGGATCCATTGGCAATTGTTTCCACACTTATTGATTACTACGGCATTCCCGAAAAATATAATTTTCCCGCCTGGGAAGAGGCGCATCTTGAAACAAATAAAACGGAAAGAATGAAAATTCTTGAAAATGCCATGCTTCACTCTATAGATGATACAATGCAATACAGGTATATTCCTTATATACAGCTTCACGAGTTTGAGGGATTATTGTTTAATGATGCTAAAATATTCAGGAATAATTTCACGAAAGAAGAATTTATCGATTTCAAGAATTTTGAGAACATCTTCAAAGAATTTCCGAATCCTGGAGATATTAATGATGGTACCACATCTGCACCATCCAAAAGGCTTTCACATCACATAAAAGGTTACAATAAAATTGTTCACGGAGCAATAATTGCTTCGGAAATCGGAATCACCCGTATTAAAGAAAAGTGTCCGCGTTTTAATAATTGGATAAGAAAAATAGAAAAATCATAACCGAGCCGAAAAAAACCGCAAAACAACGGACTTATTCCCACAATGGAATCTCCTGTGAAAGTAAAAGACTTATATGAAGCCTTTCTGCGTTATAACGACAAAACAATGATAACAGGAATGCAAGCCATACAAAACAGTCTGTTACGATTGTGCAACGGTAAACAGGTGGCAATCGCAACAGGTCAACCTGATAATTGGAGTAAAATAATACTTGGTGAGACACCTTTTGGGTTTGATGTTACTTCTCCTGACTTTTGGCTTGTAGATAAATCACTTTATCAAACCGAAAAATCGGGAGTTCCCGAAACAAAGAAAACTACGGAAACTTATCCTCCATGAGGTGGAAAAAAAGGTTACCATGAAGATAACGAAACCCCTTCCCAAATAAAAGAATATAAAGCTGTTACAATTTCAGGTAAAGTGGATGTAGCGAATTATAATCAGGTATTTTCAAGTTTTATCCACCCACTAATGAAAAACAATATAGATATCACCATTACAATCAAAGGCAAAAGTACCTCGGCAGCACCTCTGACTGAAAACAGTCAGAATTTCAAAATTATTAAAGAGTCTGCCAGTCAGTTAGGACTGAACTTTGAAGCAGAGGAATAACCATTATAAAATACAACATGTTTACGTCACAGTTTTGCCATCCACTTACTGGAGAATGGCACTGATTTAATGTATATCCAAGAGTTGTTAGGGCATAAATGCTCGAAGACTACAGAAATATACAATCATGTAAGTAACAAGAGTCTCCAAAACATTAAAGACCCATTTGATGATATGAAATTATAAAGGATAAAAAATTTACATAATTTTCAGAATAAAAAATTATTATATAATTTTGGATGACATATAAACTAGTTACAAGCAAGCGTAAAAAAAAGACAGTGCACAAGTAAGAAAATTTCCAAACGAAAATGAGTACTTTTGTTTTTAAACAATTATTAAAAGAAAATGGAATTTAAGACAAAACATAGAGTAATTAATGGTGATAGCAGGAATATGAACGAATTATCTGATAATTCAGTTGATTTGGTAATTACATCACCCCCTTATTGGCAATTAAAAGATTATGGAACAGAAAATCAAATCGGTTATAATGACAGTTATGAAGAATATATTAATCATTTAAACATAGTCTGGAAAGAGTGTTACAGAGTATTAGATAATGGTAGTCGATTATGTATAAACATTGGTGACCAATTTGCTAGGGCTGTTTACTATGGAAGGTATAAAGTTATTCCTATTAGAACTGAGATAATAAAATTCTGTGAAACCATAGGTTTTGATTACATGGGTGCTATAATGTGGCAAAAGAAAACTACTTCAAATACAACTGGTGGAGCCTCACTTATGGGGAGTTACCCTTATCCCAAAAATGGTATTATTTCAATTGATTATGAATTTATTTTAATTTTTAAAAAATTAGGTACTCCCCAAAAACCGACAAAGGAAATTAAAGAATTGTCCAAAATGACGAAGGAAGAGTGGAAAACCTATTTTGATGGTCATTGGTATTTTGGTGGAGCTAAACAAGATGGGCATATTGCTATGTTCCCTGAAGAACTTCCCAGAAGATTAATTAAAATGTTTTCGTTTGTTGGCGACACAATTCTTGACCCATTTCTTGGAAGTGGAACTACTTCTCTTGCTGCGAGAAATTTAAATAGAAATTCGGTAGGTTATGAAATGAATCCTAAATTTATTCCATTTGTTAAAAGAAAGCTTGAAATTGAACAAGGTGATATTTTTAATTCAGACTATGAATTCATCCAGCAATCTATTCAAAATGTAGACTTTAAAAATGAAATTCAAAAACTTCCTTACGTATTTAAGGATTTTCATGCATTTGATAAAAAAACAGACCCAAAAAAATTACAATTCGGCTCTAAGATTGACCAAAACGGTTCAACACAACGAGAAGAATATTACTCAATCAAAGAAATTATCAGTCCTGCACTTATTAGATTGAACAATGACCTTATTGTAAGGCTAATTGGTGTCAAAGAGAAACAAGAGGTTAATGGAAGTGCTATAGAATTCCTAACACTAAAAACGAAAAACCAAAAAGTTTTTATGAAATTTGATGAAGCAAAGCACGATAGTGAAAACCGCTTATTAGTTTATTTATATCTAAAAAACAAAACTTTTATAAATGCACATTTAATTAAGAATGGATTAGCTTTGGTGGACACCACTTTAAATTTCAAGAATAAATCAAAATTTATCAAATTGCAAGAAGAATATGTTCAATCAAAATGATATAAATCGTTTACTGCAAATAATTCCCGTAGGTAAACAAAATGCTATTACCGCACCGATAATTGCTCAAGCATTGGGTTATTCAACAGGGGGCAATCAAGTTAAAACAAGAAGACTGATTGATTACGCAATTGACAACGGGAATGTAATTTTAAGTTCTTCCGCTGTAATGCCAAAAGGATATTGGATATCTGATGATGAACAAGAAGTTCGTACTTATATTCAGTCTTAAAGACACCGAGCTGATGAAATTTCTGAAAGAGCAGATAATCTTAGAAATGGTTGAAATAGATTAAATCCACAAAACCAAATTTAAATATAAAAAACATGATAAAGAAATATGCTAAACCATTTGGTAAAAAGGAAAAGGTACTAAATTATGCAAGTAACACCTACCAATTGACAAGACCCAATAAAGTAGGTGCAGTTATGGCGTTAATTCGTGAATGCCAGCCAAAAGCACTTGAAGAGTGGGAAAATTATTATTTTGAAAAAGCTTATACAGCCAAAAAAGACAAAGTAAAAATAACCAAAGACACCTTAGAAGAACTTGGCGAAAGATTATATGCAAAAATAACTGAGGTAGTAATTCCAGAATGGACAGCAGCATTTCAAGATTTGAGTTTACAAGACTGCAAGGATTATATCTATCAAGTTACCATTGTTAGGACTTATGACGGTTTTCTGTTAGAAAAATCAATAATTAATGATGGGCTTTCAAAAATATTTCCTGAAGTAGAATTTGAGGAAAGTGACTCTGAATTAGACCATGCAGGTGACATTGATTATCTCGGTAAAGTAAATGACAAAGCTTTTGGAATTCAAATAAAACCTATTACTGCAAATGCAAATTTCGGCAATTACAAAGTTACTGAAAGGATGAGTAAAAGTTTCCAGGACTTTGAAAATAAATATGGAGGTAAGGTGTTTGTTATATTTTCAGTACGGACAGGAGATAAAAAGATAATTAAAAATACAGAGGTAATTGAAGAAATAAAAAAAGAAATCGACAGATTGAAAAACGCCAGCTTGTAACATTTTAGGAATTAAGGCACAGTTGAGCCTTTAAAAAAGGCAGTAGGTTTGCATACTTACTGCCTTTTTTCAGGGTAGTTACTATTACAATACATGCTCAATTGTGTTTTAATTCGTGTTGGGCTTAACCGTTGTTGTTCAGAGCTATATACTATGGGATTTGAATAAAAGTATTTATCGCAATCGTCCCGAAAACCTCATCAATGCAAGTATAATTTTGCATCAGAAACGTTTATTTTTTCAAATGTTTGCTAAAATGTTTGTAAATAAAAGAAGGTCACAATTTTCAAACTTCCGTAACCTTCTCATTGTCAATGTACCCCGGACGGGATTCGAACCCATGACCTACTGCTTAGAAGGCAGTTGCTCTATCCAGCTGAGCTACCGGGGCAAAATATTTTATACTCTTGTTAAGTCAAAATATAAAATTTTTAAGGTAATTATTGCGCTTACGCTGTATAAATTACACAAAAATTAGTCCGTAAATTGTTCAATCTGTTATCCGTTTGCATCAGTTATAAATATTATGTTATATAAACTTGCAATTTCCACAGCAACATATACGTTCGCTTTTATTCAAAAATAAAAGAACAAATACTACAGTTTAAGCGGCCGTAAAATTAAAAAAATATTTTGGAACAAAATGAAATGCCTCAAAAAAGGCAGATAGTGAATTATCACGTATCCTTTTATTAAAGTAAAATTCTAAAATTAAATGTATGCAATACAGATGAGTTTCCGACCTAATTGGCGGGGTATTAAACCACTTTTTATAAAAACGGACAAGGATATTCAAAAATATAAAAAGGCTATCAATTATTTACCGCCCACATTACAGCTTTTTCAGCATGCAATTTTGTTGTATTAAATACTGGTATATGTAAATCGGAATCAGATATCAATAAAGGAATTTCGGTACACCCCAAAATTACTCCTTCAGCACCATTTTTTTCCAAATTGCCAATAATCTTCTTGTATAATTTCCTTGACTCATCTTTTATCTGTCCATGAACCAATTCTTCATAAATAATCCTGTGCACTGTATTTCTTTCTTCATCATCCGGGATAATAATTTCAATTCCGAATTTTTCATTAAGAATCTTTTTATATAAATCCTTCTCCATAGTAAACTTCGTTCCGAGCAAGCCCGCTTTTTTTACATTACGATTTACAATCTCCTCTCCTGTAGCTTCAGCAATATGTAAAAAGGGTATTGATATATTATCAGTAATTGCTTTACTGCATAAATGCATAGTATTAGTACACAGAATTATAATATCAGCTCCGGAATCTTCAAGTTTTTTTGCAGAATCTGCCATAATAAAATCCAGTTCTTCCCATTTATTCTGATGCTGAAGTTTTTCGATCTCTGCAAAATCCACCGAATACATGATGCATTTGCATGAATGAAAACCACCAAGTAATTCATTTACTTTTTCATTTATCAGTTTATAATATTCAACTGAGGATTCCCAACTCATGCCTCCTATTAAACCAATTGTTTTCATAATGTGTAATATATGTTTTATAAAAAAGTACCGGATCATTAAGGTGGAACCGACAAATTTTATAAAATCTATTGTAAAACCGATTATGGTTTGCTAAATTTTTTATAGTGATACCCCATGCTCAAATGCAAAGTAAAAATGATAAACAAATTTTATTACAACTGTTTTTCAACACCCGATACCATAACCTTTTGGATATCTATATCACCATAAACAACATCAACATAAGGTTCTCCGTTTTTCAGACCAACATTTCCGAAACCGGTTTCCGTAGAAATAAAGCTTTTAAAATCACCTATTTTTGAATCAATATACAAAATTCGATCAACAGCATCGTACCTGACTCCTGTCAGTCCCTGCAACATCCCATAGCTGGCCATGGCACGCGCATACCAGTGGCCACATTCATATTCATCAAAGGGATTACGGATTGTACCGTCATATCTTTTCCTGCACTCACGGACAATATCCAGTCCCTCATCAACTTCTCCTTTCATCATTAAATGACTAGCAACCTGATATTCAATACCTGTCCAAACTTCATTGCTATAAACAAAGGGCAATGAAAGTTCCCCGCCTTTTGGCCATGTACACAAAAGCAATCCACCATCCTTTCCGCAGGCAAAAGTGGGCCTTTGGGGATTTACATGGTCGGATAAATCTTTTTTCAGATTGTATTTATGAACAGATACGAGGTGACTTGTGACTTTATTTTCGTCTATAACCTCTTTGAGACCGCATGCCGACGCCAGCCACATTCCCAATACACCGTCGGATATACAACCTGATCCATACTGATATTTAGGTCCTTCCTTTTGTAATATAGCTAAAGCTTCAGGTGAATAATCAGTTCGCATAGAAGGCGCTTCAACCGGATCAGGAGCATTCAGTCCTGTCCATTTAACTTTTTGAATATAATATTCACCGTCAAAAAGCTCACTGTCCATATACTCTTTTCCTTTTCCCAACAAGGTATTATAAAATTCATATGGCTCGCCCAGTGCTTTACTAATTTCAACAAAAGCAGTCAGCGCTCCAAGGTAAAAACTGGTGCACATACCATCAGGACCCCAAAACTCAATATCATAAGTATTATGATGTGGTTCTTCTAGATATCCCTGATGTTTGGGATCCCATGTATTAATACAATAATCCAGACTTTGTTTTACCAGCGGATAAAGTTCCTCCATCCAATCAGTATCCCCGCTGATCCTCCACTCGCGGTAAACCTTCATGATCCCCCCCAGTTGTCCGTCAGAGGCCGCATGAAAATCATGGACGGTTGGGGAAATAGGCAGATTTGTCCGAAATGCCTGATGTCCCTCTTTATTCTGACTGACCTTAAACTCTGTTTCACGAAGGGTACGTTCAAGTGCAGGAAACAAATGCGGTATGGCCTGTGCATAATTCCATACATGAGTACATGAACCATGGCAACAGCCCCTGTCATCACTACAGCCCTCAAAACACCATAAACGTCCGTCTGCCTGACGCAAAACAGTAGGTGATTTTAAAATGGTAAGATTGGCAGATATGGCCTCAAGTACTTCATCCGGCAGTGTAGATGAAAAAAAGGCTTCGCGGAAAAGTTCGCTATTATCTTTAAATTCATCATAATGAAGTTTCCAATAACCAACAACTTCGTCTACATTATCAAACCGACTTACATAATAGGGCCTGTGATACTTTTCTTCTTCCCCGATTTCTATGTTTTCCTGTCTTCTTCCAAGAGCAAGGTTTGTTTCCGGAAAGTACCAGCAAAAATTAACGGAAACTGATTTTTCTTCTCCAGGATCTAATACAACCGGTACATAAATTGATGCTCCGGGGGAACTTCCCTCAATGGGAGGATTATTTACCATATTCATCTCTCTGATATTTTTCCACAAAATTGTTTTGGCATCAAACCATCCTCCCCTGAACCAGCAATAATCTATAACCGCATCATCATTATCAACATAAATTGTAAATCCGCTTCCATTGTCCGGATTATTATAGTCACCGTTCGACTTAATCAGTTTAAACCCATTTGAAGTCTCAAGTATTCGACCTCTGCGGTCAATAAAATTCATTGCATTATAAGAAAACACAGCTTCAATCTTGGCATCAGCTAAATTTTTAAAATGATATTCCATGGCTCCTGATGGAAGACTCGATTTGTCTTCTTCAGTTGGTATAAAGGGACTCCATCCCGTAATCCTGACCTGGAGGGGAATATCCTTATCCGACAGCTCAAGAGTAGCAAACGGAAACCGTGATAAAAATTTTCCCGAATCAAAACGCGGATAACCGTAATCTTTATCTCCCTTGCCATTCCCTGTCCCCTCAGGCCCGAATAACTTCCATGCAGGAACAGGGGCTTCCAATACTTTTGCTCCATTGTCACAGCCTTTAACACTTATAGCGGCAAATGCAAAGGGATCATTAAAAATTTCAGGACGGTTTTCAACAGAAAGATGCGAAATTGCTCCCGTTCCTTCCATACAGAACATACCTGCTCCTATTCCACCAATAGGAAAGGCAATACGATCAAGATTTTTCCCTGTGTAATAGCTGTTAAATTCATGACCGGAACTGTCGTCATCACTATCGGTTTCAGGCGATAAGCATCCTGTACAAAAAATTATTGCCAATACATTTAAAATAATTTTTTTCATGATAGTTGTTTTTAATATTTGTAAACAACAATATAATAACCTCGGCAAACTCTTTATTTAGAAATAAAATAATAAGCGCACTCTAAAAAATATATCTTACCATCAAATTTAAATAAAAAAGTAATTAATCAGAATTAAAAAAAACTTCCACCTTATTGAATCAAATTAACATACTACCTAAAGCAAATGAATACCGTTTGCCTTACACTGTTCAATCATCTCATCTGGCCAAATGCTCGACTGTATTTCACCGATGTGAGCTTTTCGCAGAAAGTACATACAAAGACGAGACTGACCGATACCTCCGCCTAAAGTCAAAGGCAATTCACCATTAATCAGTTTTGAGTGCCAATATAGATCCTTCCGTGCTTCCAAACCTCTTATCTTTAATTGCTCAAGCATTGACTTCTTATCAACGCGAATCCCCATGGATGAAATCTCAAAAGCATTCTCCAGAATATTATTCCATAAAATAATATCACCATTCAGACCTCTATAACCATCCACCGTCGGTGTAACCCAATCGTCATAGTCAGGTGCACGACCGTCATGAATTTCTCCATTAGGCATTTCACCACCGATACCAACTACGAAAATAGCCCCATGTTCTTTAGCAGCTCGCGTTTCACGCTCGAAAGGTTTCAAATCAGGATATTTCTCTGCCAATTCTTCAGAATGTATAAATGTAATTTCTTCAGGCAATTCAGGTTTGATTTCAGGATAATGACTGAATACATGAAACTCAGTGCGCACCATAACCGAATATATTTTTCTTACAACTTTTTTCAGAAAATCAATATTTCGATCTTCCTTTGAAATAACCAATTCCCAATCCCACTGATCAACATAAAGAGAATGTATATTAGTCAGCTCCTCATCAGGCCGGATGGCATTCATATCAGTATATAAGCCGTAACCTTTATTAACTTTCATATCAGCCAAAGCAAGTCGTTTCCATTTTGCCAGCGACTGTACAATTTCAGCAGTTTGTCCGTCCATCTCCTTAATATTAAATGCTACAGGACGTTCAACGCCATTCAGATCATCATTAATACCGGTACCTTTCTTTACAAACAATGGTGCTGTAACCCTACGTAAACGCAGTTCGGCAGCAAGATTCATCTGAAAAAAATCTTTGACCAATTTAATCGCCTTTTCAGTTTTACATACATCTAAAAGCGATCTGTAATCTTTTGGAATCGATAATTTCATAACATTTTAATTTTTGAATTATTTCCTGCAAACATAAAACATTTTTGGAAATATGAAACTAATTATTGTATTTTTCTTGCAAAATATTTAAAATTTATTAATATTGATAGAATATTGTAATAATATTTATACTAATCAATACTAAATGATAAACCGTCATATGACATATATACATTTGAAGGTAACATACTTTGAACTTTTTGGTGTTTTCCCATCCTATGACTAATATGAGTAAGATATCCCTTTTCCGGCTTCACTTTTTGAATGATCTCCAGGGCTTGTTCAAGGTTAAAATGTGAGAGATGTTTTTCAATCCTCAATGCATTAAGTATTAAAATCCTCGTTCCGGCAAGTTTCTCCATTTCTTTCTCAGGAATAAAGTTAGTATCGGTGATATACGTGAGGTCTCCGATACGAAAGCCATAAACAGGCAACTTATGATGGTAACAACGGATCGGAATAAATTCAATTCCATTTATTTTAAAAGGATTATTATCAATATCATGTAGATTCATTTTTGGAGTCCCGGGATAATTATTATCTGCAAAAACATAATCAAAAATACGCATTATTGCCTTCTGCACTCTCTTTTCAGCATAAATATCAGTAGGATGCTTCTGTACCCAGTTAAAGGAACGAATATCGTCAAGACCAAAAATATGATCCACATGCTCATGAGTAATCAAAATTGCACTAAGGGAGGTTATATTTTCACGTAACATTTGCTGCCTGAAATCAGGACCGGCATCAATTACATAATTTATTCCGTTTATCTTCATTAACAAGGAAGAGCGCAACCTTTTATCTTTAGGGTCTGTAGACTGGCAAACAGGACAGGTACAGGCAATTACAGGTACTCCCTGTGAAGTTCCGGTTCCTAGAAAAGTAGCCTCTATATGCAATTTTTTTCTGCTTAGCATATCACAAAATTAAAAAAAGCAGTCATGAAAACACGATTATCTGTAATTTTACAAAAAATTATTATTATGGCTGAATTATACATGGTTCCTAATTTACTAAGTAACAGCGACTGGCAAAGCGTCCTGCCTGCATCTGCATATCAAGTATTAACAGAGACAAAGTTTTTTATTGTTGAAAACACCAGAACAGCCAGGAGATTCCTGAAAAAGATCAATAAAAATATTGATATAGAAGATTTGACATTTTTTACACTTAATAAACACACTGATAAATCTGAAATTTCAAAATTCATAGACCCTATAAAAAAAGGAAATAAAATTGCCGTAATTTCAGAAGCGGGATGCCCCGGTGTAGCAGATCCGGGAGCTGAAATAGTCAAAATCGCTCATCAAAAAGGCTATAGGATTAAACCGCTGGTAGGCCCCTCATCCATACTTCTCTCTCTTATGGGATCAGGACTCAACGGCCAAAATTTTACTTTTAACGGTTATCTGCCGGTCAAAACCGGGGAGCGTATCAAAAAAATAAAAGCACTGGAACAAAAAGCCGGCAAAGATAATCAGACACAGATATTTATCGAAACTCCCTATCGTAACAATAAACTACTAAAAGATATATTGTCATCCTGCTCCTCTAATACTTTGTTGTGTATCGCTGCCAACCTGACCGGAAAAAATGAATTTATATCTACTAAAACAATAGGACAGTGGAAAAAGAAAATACCTGATCTGCATAAACAGCCGGCTATTTTTTTATTAGGAAAATAAAAAAGATCATTCCATCCTTACAATCTTCGGATAAAAGATACCCACTTCTTCAACAAGGTCTTCCTGATATCTCATTACCTGATGTATATCTTTATAAGCCATTGGCGATTCATCAATACCTCCCCCAAGAAGTGTAATACCTTTATTCTGCAAATAACTTTTCATTTGATTTTCGGAAAAAATTTTCCTTGCCTTTCTTCGGGATATTACCCTCCCTGCACCATGAGCAGCAGATCTGAGTGATTCTTCATTGCCCTTTCCTCTGACTATAAAAGCAGGTGATGACATGGTGCCCGGAATGATTCCAACATCATTTTTACCTGCAGGTGTTGCTCCTTTACGGTGAATAATCAGTTCCTCACCCGGGAAAAGTTCTTCTTTCCATGCAAAATTATGATGATTCTCTATTATTTTTAAAGGCTTTTCTCCAAGGGCAGCAGCCAGCCTCTCATGAATAATACGGTGGTTTACATGAGAATAATCGCCAGCCAGATTCATGGCTCTCCAATATTCCTGCCCCTCCTCCGAATCTAACTCCAGCCAGGCCAAATGGCCGGCTTCGCCTTTAAGTTCCAGTTTTTCCTTTGCCACTTTTGTATAGTGCTTACAAACTTCGGCTCCGAAATTCCGGGAACCTGAATGGCTCAGAATTGCAAAATATGTATTTGGCAGCAGTTGCAGAAGATCATTATATTCTTTGATCTCCAGATAACCGACATCTACAAAATGATTACCATGTCCGGAAGTACCTAACTGTCTGGCAAATTTGTCATAAAGTGATCTCAAGAATCTTATCTCACGAAATTCTTTTCTCTCAAGTATTTCATGATTACCAATATCGTGAAATTCAGCAAGTCCGAACCGTGTTTCATTTAAAAGCGCTTTTGTTATTCTTTCACGTTCATTTTTAATCTTGTCTGGAGAAGATACAAAAACAGACATACACATTCTACAGCCTATATCCATACCCACCCCATATGGAATTACAGCATTATAAGCTGCAACTACTCCACCTATCGGCAAACCGTAACCTACATGTGCATCTGCCATCAGGGCACCTTTAACAGCGACAGGGAGTTTCATGGCAGTTTCCATCTGGCGGATTGCCTCAATATCTATATTTTCTTTACCATATATCTTAAATTCGGAAACAGTTTTTTTCATAACAAATCTTGTTTTGGGTCTTGCAGTCTGATCAGAAAGTAGTCTGGCCAATTCACCCCAGACCGGATCATCGGTATATTCTCCAGGACTATGGTATATATTTTCAAGCAATTCAATTTTATTCAGATATTTAGAATATTTTATAAAAGCCTGCTATCAAGTATAGCCTCATTATCGTTTTGATAACCAATGCGTTTAAACTCTTTTTTTCGTATATTAACCTTTTTGATCTTACTATATTTTTTATCAATTAAGAAATATATATTATTATCTTTCAAAAATAATCATCCTGCAGAATTAATATCCTTTAAGTTAAATAAAAACCTTCAGAGAATCAATTCTGAAAAATAAATTTCTATTTTTGCTTTTATGTCATTTTGTATCAATTAACGAAGCATGCTGGAATCCAATAATATAGTTAAAGATGAAAATAAATAAAGTAAAAACTCGATATAGGAAACAGCTGAAAAAACAAAATATCCTGTGAATTTTATTGGCAAATAAAAAACATGAAACTATTTAAGTGATCTTGCAACTGAATGTAATTATTTAATTTTTAAACTGATGACTCTTACTAACAAAACATTATACTAATATCATGTATGAAGGACTATGGCTAATAACAGTACTATTTATTTCCGTTCTCTTTATAATACTTGGTACTACACGTCTTAAACTCCATCCTTTTTTGACTCTGCTACTGGCATCATATCTTGCCGGTGCACTTGCAGGGTTGCCTTTAGAACAGATTGCTGGTACTATTACCGAAGGGTTTGGCGGGATAATGGCGTATATAGGTATAGTCATAGTTTTGGGAACAATAATAGGAACAGTTCTTGAAAAATCAAATGCAGCCATAAAACTTGCTGAAATGGTTTTAAAACTCGTTGGCAAACATTTCCCAGGACTGGCTATGTCCATTATAGGCTATATCGTTTCTATTCCGGTATTCTGTGATTCGGCATTTGTGATACTTTCATCTTTGAAAAAATCCCTAGTGCAAAAAACAGGAAAGCCTTCAGTAACTTTATCTATTGCTTTGGCTACAGGACTTTATGCTACTCATACTTTCGTTCCTCCTACACCAGGCCCTATAGCGGCAGCGGGAAATCTTGGGCTCAACGACCATCTGGGACTGGTTATACTCTATGGCTTTGTTGTAGCACTTTTTGCCATGCTTGCGGGGTGGCTCTGGGCTTCCTTTGTGGGCAAAAAACATACTACGAAAGAAGATACAGAAATTTTGCCAAAGGCTGCAACTGAAAATATCAGGCTTCCTTCGGGAACGAGATCACTGTTACCTATCCTGGTTCCTATTATTTTGATCGCCATACGCTCCATAGCAACATATCCTGCAAAACCGCTAGGTAATGGTTTGGTTTTTACTTTTTTTGATTTTACAGGAGAGCCGGTAAATGCTTTACTTATTGGATTTCTACTGTCTTTTATGCTATTCCCTGTCTTTAACAAGGAAACTCTTACAGGCTGGATAGGCCAAGGCATTTCCGCAGCAGCACCAATACTTCTGATTACCGGTGCAGGGGGCGCTTTCGGTTCTATTCTTGGGGAAACAGGTATCGGCAACACTATAGGTAACATGCTGGCTGATTATCAACTGGGCATTTTCCTTCCCTTTATTATCGCTGCGGCATTCAAAACTGCACAGGGCTCATCAACTGTAGCTTTGGTGGCAACATCAGCGCTAATTGCTCCTCTATTACCGGGTATCGGACTAGATTCCACTACCGGCAAAGTTTTGGCAGTTATGGCAACAGGTGCCGGGGCCATGACCATTTCCCATGCCAATGACAGCTTCTTCTGGGTTGTTACCCAATTTTCAGGCATGGATGTTCAAACAGGCTATAAAACTCATACATCAGCTACCCTTATTCAGGGAATTTCATCCATGATATTTATCTATCTGTTAACTCTGGTGAGCCCTGTATAAAGAAACTTCCTGTAAAGGATATCAGCATTTATTCTGCATATCATCGCATCAAAAGATCATTCAACCCGAAAATCATAGTTACCCGAGCCTATGACTATTTCCAGCTTTTCAGCTTTTTTGCCGACATGGATTATCCCTTGCGCACCCTCTACGAAATTGTTGTTGTGCCATATTTTTAAATCCCCTTCCCAAACGGTTACATCGTCAGAATCAGTAAAAGGTAATGCCACTATGGCTGAACTATTGGCAGGGATTGAAACACTGTGATTAAAATAACTATTATTTTTCTCCCAACGGGAAATGACTGTACCTGCTACTGTTTCAACTGTTGCATTGACAGATTCAAGTCCTGCCGCTATATTTGGTTCAATATATATCTTTTTATATCCCCTTGATGTATTATCCTCTACAGGCGATCTGATACCTGCCAGATATTTATAAAAGTATTCCACAACGGAACCAAACATCTGGTGATTATGTGAATTCTTTCCAGACCATCTTTCCAAAAGTGTAGTAGCATCATTTTTAAGCCAATATCCATAACTTGGATAGGTAGTTTGAGATGCTACTTTTAAGGCCATATCACCATAACCTCCCTGAACAAGAATGGGCCACAAATATTTAGTCCCTATTATTCCTGTATTTAAATGCATATCTCTTTCCTCAATATCCTCAACAATAGTTTTTAATACTTTCTCACGGAAGTCTTCCGGTACAAGATTACCTACAAGTGCCAGCAACTGATAGGTCTGGTATGCTTCGTCATGACCATAGAATGAAGTTTCAGGATCGAAAAACTTTTTATTGAATTTCTGTTTAATAGTATCTGACAATGATATAAAATATTCTGAATCATCCTTACGGCCAAGAACATTGGCAATCTTTGACATAAGCAGACTATTGTAATAATAATAAAATGTATTTACCACGGAATGATTCGGTCCGTCACTCTGACCGGGAGCGCACCATTCTCCCAGCGAATACCAATAAGTAGCAAAATCATTGATGATGTATGGCTCATCAGGATTTTCATCAGTCTTTGCAAGGTCGTTCAAATATGAAAGATAATTTTTCATCGTCGGATAATGATCCTGTAAAACCCTGATATCATTATAATAATTATACATCCACCAGGGAAGAAGGATATATATACTGCCCCAGGCAACACCTCCTCCCATGCCGCCTACCAGGGTGGGTGATGTGTTGGGTATCCGGCCGTTTTCCTCCTGAGCATCACGCATATCATTAAGCCATTTAGTATAAAATGGTGCAATCCTGAATTCATGCATAGACGTTTCTGCGATAACCTGTCCGTCTCCATTATAAGCCCCTTTTTCACGGTGGGGACAATCAGTCGGGTAACTGTGCATATTGCCCATTTGTGCCCATAAAGACGCATCACGGATCTCATTAAGAAGGGAATCTGATGATTCAAATTTACCTGTTATTTCATTTGCTGATCGCAATACCCTCCCTTCTGCATTTACCTCTTTAAGGCTCTTCCCGTCAGCTGTAGCCACTTCAATATACCTGAAACCAGTATAAAAAAAGTGAGGTTCATATACTTCATTGCCGGCACCCTTCATCGTATAGTCAGTCCATGTTTGCGAGTGATACCTGAACTTAGTGCTAAGTCTGTCCCCTTCTTCAAGGGGTTTGGAAAAGAGAGAGTCATTCAGGGTTTCCGACCCTCTGACACGAATAGTTTGCCCTTGCTCACCGGAAACACTGACACGCCACCAACCTGCAATATTTTGCCCGAGATCGAACAGGTAAACTCCCTGGGAAGGATTAGTTCTTTTTACAGGTTGCAATGTTTCAACCACTTTTATTGGAGGCATAAGTTGCGATTTCAGTTTTCCTCCCGATTTTTCATCAATAACGGCAGACTTCCATCCGGAATCATCAAATCCAGCCTCAGACCATCCTTTAATCTCTTTTCTTACATCATAATCCTCACCTCCGTATAAATTGTTAAATGTCACCGGACCGGAACTATATTTCCACGAATTATCAGTCATTATGACTGACTCACTATTATCTTCATAAGTTATCATTAACTGCATCAGAAAAGACGGATTTCCCCAGCTTTCTCCTCCCCTGCCCCAACTGTAACGTCCATCCACTTTTCTGAGGTTCCATGCTCCATTACCCAACATGGAGCCCGCACAATTATTCCCTCTTCGCAGTAACTTTGTTACGTCAAATGTCGAATAGAGTATTGTTTTCCGGTAATCGGTAATAGCAGGATCAAGAACATGATCGCCAACTTTTTCCCCATTAAGGTAAAATTCATAAAACCCACGGGCACTGATAAATGCAAATGCATGCTTAATTTTCTTATCTATATTAAACTCTTTTCTTAGCAACGGACTGTCATGTATTACTTCCTCGTCGGATGTGATCCATTGCGCTGACCACTCTGAATTGTCAAGAATTCCGGTATGAAATGAGGCAGCAGGACTCCATATTTGTTCCCCACCATCAGTCTGGATACAGACTCTCCAATAATATCTTTTGTTAGTTTGAAGAGGTTTGCCTTCATATTCTATGTTAACTGCATCTCCGGAGATTAACTTGTCAGAATCCCAGATAGCGCCATCTTCATTATTTATGTCACTCAGTGTTTCCGCAACAATGATGCGACAAGCCTGCTGATTAACATTTCGCTCCCGGGATACAAGCTGCCATGAAAATCTGGGAACATGGGTATCCACACCAATGGGGTTTATCATATATTCTACCCGGAGATCTTCAACCCGGATATCCTGTGATTTATTACAGGCAAATAAAAACAGTAAAAGTATCAACAGCAGATTTTTACTCATTTTTACTGCAATATTGAAAAATAATACATTACATGATTTGACTTGCTTTTCAGAAATAGAAAAGTTGCCGGTTTTAGCTACATACTTATATTTATTGCTTAAGCATTTAACCGGATTTCCGGAAATGAAAGAATTGTTTATCATTTAATATCCTTTTAGTTTATAAAAATAAATTCTCTCTTTTTTTCAGTTTTGCCCTGAAAAAACGTAGTATCTTTTGTCATTAAATTTCAAGAACAATTATAAAAGTAGTTATTAATGCTTTGATATTTATCTTCTTATAATCTCATATCCCTTTACCGTTTTTTGTATTTACACTTTTCGGAGAATGCTCAAATTTTTTATCAGATATAAAAATACCACTCTTAATCACATGCAGTTGTAATAACATAATTTCCCTTACCCAACTGAAACTTACCAGACCGGAGTCCTGCAATTTCCTCTTCCTTAACGATCTTCCCCTCCTTTTCAATTTTTATTTTTTGAGATTCATCCAACGGTAAGATAACATTAGCCCTGGTTTCGGGGGGAATCTTAATCACAAAACGACATGTGCCGTTTTTATCTCTTTCCCAGTTAGACATAATTTGTCCGAAAGGAGAATGATAGCAGGATCTTACAAACTCCAGTCCCTCAGGAGTTGAGGGTGCTAATATAAACTCTTTGAATCCCGGATTTTGCGGATCAGGACGTATTCCTCCGAGCCACCGGTAAAACCATTCAGTGACTGTTCCAAACATTGGATGACAATTGGAATAGGTATTGTCACTCTCTTTCCATGTTTCCCATATTGTTGTTGCACCGTTATCGATCATGAATCCCCATCCCGGAAATGTCGTACTGTTTACTATATCATAAACAAAGTCAGCATCAATATTCTCAGACAAAGTTTCAAGAATATATTTAGTCCCGAATATCCCTGTACTGAAATGTCCGGAAGGACCATTTTTAACTGCATTTATCAGTGAATCTGTTGCAGCATCAGTCTCATCAGGAGGGACAATTCCATGGTAAAGCAAGGTGGCAAAGAGTGTCTGCCTGTTTATATTTTTTTTAACAGGTTTATCCCAGAATTCAGCCTTTAAGAGATTTTTTAATTTATCAGCCAGTTCCCCGTATCTTTTTTCATTTTCATCATCTCTCATCACTGATGCGAAGGTTTTCATTATCCGTGCACACTGCAGGTAATGACATGTACCTGTTAACTCAACAGTAACTGGTTCAAGTGATTCATGATCACTGAGCCCCTTATTTACAATTCCCTCTGGATGTATCCGTGCCACTTTATCCATCCATTGTTTATCCAGTTCATAAAGTTCTCCAATAATGCTTATATCATTATAATAAAGATAGAGGTAATATTGAGTGATAAGAAAAGCAGATTCCCAACTGATACCGCAATATTTTATTCCAACATAGGGGGCAGTATCAACAAATATAGAATCATTTATTGCATCTACCCAGTCATAGATCGTTTTACGGTAAAAAGCTTGCATATCAAAATTATAGATAAACGATTCACTGGTCGCATTAAGATCACCGCCATATCCGAATTTTTCTCTTGCAGGACAATCAGACTGAACGCTGACAAGGTTTGCACGGAATGTTCTGACCACAGCCGCCTGAATAGAATTCAAAAGTTCGGAAGAACAGGTGAAATTATTCAAATCAGCAACGGCTGAATGAATAAACAATCCCTTTATATCGGCAATCTGTGGTTTATATTTCAAGCCCGTAATTTCCATATACCGGTAGGTATGGTAGGTGAAATTAGGAACAAACCAGTCAATATCAGAGTTGCCGATAATGTAATTATCTTCCTGCCATGCAATTTCAGGTGCTCCGGGGCCTCCCATCCCTTTCTTTTTGATCTGACCCGCAACGGTTGTCATGGGATTTAAAGTACTGTCTTCATATATTCGTTCCCCAAACCTGAAAGTAATGGTATCCCCGGTTATGCCGGATAACTTAATTTTATATGTTCCTGTAAAATTAATGCCCATATCTACAATATAAACACCGGCATCAGGGGAATAAATTTCAACGGGAATTATTTCCTCTGTTATTTGCACTGAAGGGAAAAATGTCTTTTGGAGTTCCCCTAGAGGATCTTTACCAATCTCTGCCGGACTCCATGGCTGATCATTAAATCCAGCGTTATCCCAATCCCTGATCTCCTTTTGTGCATCGTATAAAACTCCCAGATAAACACTGTTTTTCAAAAGAGGTCCATAACAATATTTCCAGGAAGTGTCGGTAACTACCTCTTCCGATCTGCCATTCATATAATTCATTATCAATCTGGCAATAAATACAGGTTTCCCAACATCAGGAAGATCATTTCTTAAATTTCTGTGTCCCCATTTTTGCAAAGGCAAAGGATTATAAAAACCATTTCCAAGAACTACACCCAGACAATTATTCCCCTCATTTACAAGTGATGTAACATCGTATTCTGAATAATAAATCCTTTTACTATAATCGGTCCACGCCGGATCAAGAACATTCTTCCCAACCGGCAGGCCATTCATCAATGCCTTATAATAACCGGCAGCCGTAATATATAGTTTAGCGCTCTCAATCTCGTTATCAGCATTAAATTCCTTCCGGAAAAGAGGTGTCGGCCGCTCAAGATAAAACAACGAATCGCTGACAGGTAATTCCCTGCCATCCTGAATCCATTGTGCATTACTTTCTCCACTCAGTTCACTTTCAAATACATTTTCCGATGGTTTTTTACAGCCAAACAGGGTAAGTAAAATCAATCCAAAACAAATCCTGGTCATAATAAAATTAATTTCTGAGTCTAGTCTAAAAAGGCGCTTCGCGCTCTTTTTAGACAAATTAATAAAATTTATTAAACTGATTTTTAGCTAAATATAAAAAACATATAAATTTCATAAATAAAAATTTTAGTTTTTATACTAAACTCATTTCTTCTTTGAGACTTAATGTCATTGATCAAAATATAATTATCATACAAAAATAATTAGTTTTATCAGAATACCTATTTATTGGTTTTAGTACTGATATCATATTTATTGGTAGAATGACCATGAATTTGATCAATAAACTTATAGGCCTCTAAACGTATTCCCTCAGGAAAATCGTGTTCAGCCGCGGGATATCTGAACTGAAGATTATCTCCGGCTCCCAGAAACCTGTATATTTTCCGTGCTTTCTTTATTCCTTTAAAGACACCCTTAACATCAAAATTACTATCATCCAAAGGGCTATTGGGGAAAAAACAAAACTTCATCATTGACATGCAAAAGCTCCTTTATGGCATTCATAATAATGCTTTCTGCTTCTCCTGTCACCGGACTTGCCTTAATTTCGTATCCTTCCTGACCATAAGCTTCCTTAGTTCCTATATAAAAGGGGCCATAGTCACCATATACGGCCATGGCAACGGATAAGTCAATGATTTTTTAACAGCATTTCTCAAATTATCTAATAATTCGACAGCATCTAAAAATTCTTAAATCAGTAATGATTTTTGTTTAATCACAATGTAAATAATTGATTTTCTTTTAATATTTACGAAATCTTTTTGTCTTTCCACCTTTAGTAGAAGGCTCAAATTCAGTCAATCGTCTAAAAGAAGGTTGAAAATTTCAGAAATATTTAACTGTTATGCTTTTATATTGATACTTTTTTGAGTTGATCCCTGTTTTCGTAAACCTTAATAATTGCATCGGCAATATCATCCATGTCGGCTTTGGCGCCAAGGAACGGATGACCATATCATCATCAACTCTTCATCGGTAACCTTATCAGTATAATAATTATCTTTTGTAAAAAAGTATGGAGAATAACTTCAACGGAATTATCAATATCATATATAATGTCCCCCAGCATGCTCGGCCTGCCGGTTAATATGTATGCCAGAACCTGGCTGGCTACTATATCGGGATAGTTCTGACAAACAGCCTGTATGCCTCTGGTCTTGAATCCCAGTTCTAATCCCAAACCGGGATTATACCGGTCTTTAAGCTCTCCGCTTCCGGTAACCGATCTGACATGGGTAGAAACTGCATTGCAATTATATTTCTTTCTTAATGCCTCAAGAGCAAGATATCCTCTCGCTGTCTTAATTATCTCTCTCTTTGAAGCTTCAACTGCCCGTGCTTTTTCAATCCATTTATCTGCAGTTTTCTCCGCTTCCTTCACATCCACATTTCCGTATGCCTCATAAAATTCCTCCGGCTCGGCAGCAATTATATCTATGCCAAGCAATTTTTTGAAATTGGTAATATAGTGTTCATTAAAATGTTCCGGAAATGAATGATTTATATCTCCCCTGTAATTAACTCTTGCTATAATCTCATTTTTATTGTTCTTGACCATTAATATCCTTGTTTCCTTAAATTCCTTGACAGCTTTGATCAGATTAATTTTATATACCAGATCATTGAACATGGATTTTGTAACAGAAGGATCACATAAATTTCTCCTGTCCAGCCGGGCAGTTAATATTTTCATACCTTTATAGTCATTACCGCCCTTAAGAACACTTTTTTCAGGTACATTACCGGTAGCAAAAAGGTGATAAGGCTGAGCATTCATAAACTCAAAAAGATTATAGACAACAACAGTGGGCAATCCGGTAAATGCCAGCCGGTAATCGCCACTGATCCTGCCAATTATAAGTACTCCGTCGTAACTGTCCTTGTTATTTGACACTTCTTCATAAGCTTCTTTATAAGTACCATCCCATTCAATGAAATCAATTTCATTGCAAGCCATACGGAGCTCATATAAAACCTCTGCATGGGTGGTAAAATTTTCGGGCGGACATCCTGATCCCGTACATCCACACCCCCCTGAAGTAAAAATTGTAAACACTTTTGTATTACTGGGTTGAGCAAATAAGGAAACAGGGATTAGGAGGATTAACGCGATTAATGTTATGAACTTTTTCATGATAGCTATATTTAATTTTTATCTAATATAACTATTTTTAAAATACATTCTTTGAGACTGGTCTGAAAAATGATTAGTCAGTTATTTTTACAAATTCTATAAAATATTATAATGTCTGATTACAATTAATTAATACTTTATTTATTACTTTTCATATTATACTCATTCTTTATTTTGCTTATTTACTTTACGGAATTAATCATCTGTTCGCCAATGTAGCTTCCATAGCTGATTATAGAGAAAGAAGCTATTAATGTTACTAATCCGATTATCAAAATAATGTACGTTTTTGTACGGACACTTTTCCATTCTCTCATGAACAGGCCGACTATATAACTAAAGAAAATCAACATTGACATGTGAAGAACCCAGCTTACAAACTGGAAATTTCCCATATTAACATGTCCCAATCCATAAAAGAAAAATTGCATACACCATAATGTTCCTGCCAGGGATGACCAAAACCAATTCCTAATAATAACTTTTACCGGCCGTTCTCCTTTTATTAAAAATTCTTTCAAGGTGCCTTTCCTTATCCCCGCTACCACAAACCAGATAAAATTTACACAAAAACATCCCGACGTAGATATAATCAGTTTAGCATTTCCTTCAAAATGTCCTGCCCCTTTTTGGGCGGCAATTTCAGCTATAGGCTGTCCGTATTCAAGTGAAAGATTAAAAACACCTGAAAGTACACCGGCAATAATGGTCAGCACTAATCCCATTGACATATTAAAACCCGTCTTTCCTGCTCCCATTAAATTCAAATCCTTTTCTTTATTAAACCCAGCCCATCCGCAAAAAAATACGCCAGTTAAAGATAGAATCATACCTGTAAGAACTATATACCCTCCCGGTTTAATAAAAAATTCACTTAATCCTCCAAGTATCATTAAAGGTAATACAGTACCCAGCACTGCCGAAATACCTATTGATAATGTATATGTCAATGAATAACCGATATAATTAATTGCCTTACCAAATGACATTCCCCCGAATCCATAGACCCCACCTAAAAGAAAAGCAGTCCAAAATGGTCCTGACGGTGCTTCAGCCAGTATTTGAAAAAATTGAGGAACTGTTAACCAGCCTATTATAAGTGGTACAATTACCCAGGCAAACATTGCCTGTACAAGCCAGAAGGTTCCCCATGACCACTTGCGTGTCTGAGTGTTGGGAAGATAGCAGGTCGCTGCAGAAATTCCTCCAATTGCATGCAACCCTGTTCCTATTATTGGATTAGATGGAATCATTTAAACTAATTTTTTTTTGTTCTTATAATAATTATTTGATATTATCTTATCCCCTTATTAATGTTCTGTCATAATTAATACATCAATATTTTAATGCTTCGAATAATGCCTTAATGTTTTGAGGGGGAATATCCGGTAAAACAGCCTCATGACTTGGAGAAAAAATCAAACCGGTAGGAAATATTTCCTTCAGATCAGTTACTTTTCGGACAACATCTTCCCGATTGCCGTTTACTAATAGCTGTTGAGCATCAACACCGCCACAAAAAGCAACTTTGCCTTCAAAATGTTTTTTCAGATTTAGAGCATCCATGCCATGTGCAAGTGCCTGTATTGGATGAATAATATCAGCACCCATTTCAACCAGGTCATTAATAACAGGAAATACTGAGCCGCAGGAATGATGCATAACGGTAAGTTCGTAACTTTTTGCCTGGTCTATAAGCTTCTTCGTACCGGTAAAAACAAATTTCCGCAGGCTCTCCGGCTCCAGCATCAGGCCGGTCTGACTACCGAAATCATTTCCAATAAGAATTGCATCGAGCATTCCTTTGGTCGACTCATAAAATATCTCATTAGCTTTAAGATAGAAATCAGTAATGCGGTCTATCACCGCCCGGAACATATCAGGATTCAGGTACATCATCACAAGAGCATGTTCCATTCCAAAAGCCGAACAGGCATCCTGAAAATGTGCACTCCAGAGTATTCCCATCCTGATCCGGTCTGCCGGGGCATCAGCAACACGCCTGGCCGATTCCTTACGATCAAGGTATAAAGAAGGATCAGGCCAGTCAAATTTATCAATATCGGCAGGATCATCATAATCCTCAAAAAAACCCGGCGCAGTCAGAGTGCGATCATCAGGTTTATCCAAATGATTAACCTTGGCAAATTTAAAAGCACATGCTATATGGTTTGAAGGAGGATAATTATAAGGAACTTCTATCGGATAAATATCATCATCAATGGCTATCCTAAGCTGATCGATATTATTTACCCCAAAATATTTTATTAATGCAGGTTCGGCAGCCGGTACAGGTAATCCCAGCCAGGAAGCAGGCCTGTCAACAGGCTGATAATTAATAGTACCAAAAAATCGTTCTCTGTGATCCATCTATAATCCTTTACATCTCAATTTTAAAACATTGGCATAAGGAGAAACCGGGCCGGGTGGTAAAGAAATAGTAACCACCTCACCGGACTTATTCCATTCTATCTTCTCATTTGATCCAAGTAGTGAGGCTCTTTTGATATCTAAATCCTTCAGGGAAGTCAAAGAAATTTCTTCACCCGGCCATTCAAGCATAATGACATACAGGTTATTTCCCTTTCTGGTAAAACGGACATCACCCTTTTTAAATGAGTAATCAGCATGCTTCCTTCCCCATGAACCAATCTCTTCAACTGTCGGGCCCTCACCATAAACCTTCCACGGCCGCGTGCCATAAATTGCCTCACCATTTACTGAAAGCCAGGAGCCAACTCCTCTTAACCTGTCCTGCATCACTTCAGGAATAGTTCCGTCGGCTTTTGGCCCGATATTAATAAGAAGATTCCCTCCCTTGCTGACAATATCTGCAAGATAATCGACCAGTTCATTTGTTTTCATATATTTATCCTCAGGCAGCCGCGTGTTATAACCCCAGGAAGTTGGATCAAGTGCATCACAGGTTTCCCAGGGTGAATTGTATATTTCCGTAATATTTCTCCGCTCTGGTGATTGGAAATCTCCTAAAAATGCACCATTATCAATATTCCAACGCTTTTTTGCATGGGATCCCCATAATGACTGCGAAATTGAATTTTTTGAATTGCCTGTATCACCACTTGTATCCAATCCCCAGCGGTCATTAGTTAATACCTCATCAGGATTCTTTGAATGATTATAGAAATAGGAAATAACCTCTTTGCTGTTCCAGTGGTCAGCTCCCAGCGGCTTGCCGTTTTCATCACGTACAGGACCTACAAATACATCTCCCCACAAAACATCAGGCTGATACAGATCAACCAGTTCCTTTATAGAATTGTTCATGTATTCAACCCATTCCTTATCGGGATACCGCTCATCCCAGAAAGAATATGTGGTGTTGTGATAGAAACCCATCTTCATTCCGTGCGAACGGACTTCTTTGGCAAGATCACCCGCCAGATCGCGATGAGGCCCCATGTCCATTGCATTCCGGCTGGTATATTTGGAAGGCCATAAAGCAAACTCATCTCCATGCTTGGCAGTCATAACCACATATTTAGCACCTGCCTCCCTGAACAATTCCGCCCATGAGGCGGGATCATAATTCTCAGCTTTGAATATCGGTATGAATTCATCATACGCGAAATCAACACCAAAATTTTCCCTGTGATAGCGGTTAGCCTCCTGCCGGATATTAGCATTAAAAACACTATCTGACAGATCACCCTGGGCCGCAGTATACGGAGGACCACCAAGGTTACGACCGAAGCCGGACTTCGGACTCATAAATACGACATACCACTCATGATATGCCGGCACTGCATATACCCCCCAGTGAATGAAAATCCCGAATTTGGCATCTCTGAACCAATCCGGTATATGATGTGTTTCAAGTGATTCCCTGGTAGGTTCATACACTTTCTTAGTTTGTTCATTACAGCTTAAGAACAAAATCACTGCAAAAAATATTAATGCAATACGAATTAAAAATGAAGAAAATTTCTGCTTTTCCATAATTTTGAATATTGATTTACCATCAGACAATTTTATAAATTTGAATAAATATTTACTTTCATATTTCAGCCCATTTTATGCACAATTCCGACATTATTTATTTTCAAATTATTATTTTTATGTAATTTTCAGATTTTTAAATACTACTATGGATATACAAAACCTACTTAAAAGTTTATATTTCTGCTTACTTAATATTGATCGGTGTATTGCAGGAAACTGGAATTTTCAAAAGGTAACCAGTCCGTTTACACGTTTATACCTGGTTGAAAGCGGAGAAGGCACTATCACCCACAACAAAACTGAATACGAATTAAAACCCGGATGGTTATATATGATACCAAGTTTTGCCTTATGCAACTATTCAAGTCCGACGTTTCTCGGACATTATTACATTCATCTAATTCCACAAATATTAGGGGGAAGGGATATATTCAAACTTTTAGAATTTAATTTTGAGCTACCGGCTGCAGAAAGTGACATTCAATTAATGAAACGTATTTTTACGCTTAATCCCGGAAGAAAGCTTGTTAATCAAGACCCTGCGAAATATTGCAAATCCGACCTTATACCGGATAGTCACACAGCCGATTTTCTTTGTCAAATTAACAGTTATATTGAAACACAAGGGATATTAATGCAACTTTTTTCACGATTCATAAAAATCGGAGGACAAAAAAGGACTTTTTCGACAAATCAGTCAAATATTAAAATCCGGCATGCAGTTCACTATATTAACGAAAATATTTCAAAACAGATATGTCTTAATGACCTTGCGGGAATTTGTCATCTTTCAAACGATTACTTTTCAAGGCTTTTTCTTAAAATAATGGGAATACGCCCTGTTGAATATATTAATCGCAAAAAAATAGAGGAGGCTCAGTTGCAGCTAATATACACAAATGACCCGATTGAAAAAATTGCCCTTGAAGTGGGTATTGACAATTTTTCTTATTTCAACAGACTATTTAAAAAATATTCCTGCAATACACCCGGGGAATACAGGAGCTTGCACAGGTTTGTATAATTTTAGCCCGACCTTACTTCGCGTCGCATAAAAGATATATAACTGATCACGAAACAAATTACCGTCGCAGCTATCAAACCTATTATCTGTGACCATGCCAGTAAAAGGCTTTGCCCTAAAGGCAGGGGACCGGGAATAGCTCCGTGGGTCTGTTCCATGGTCAAAGGTCCCAGACTTCTGACCGATGGAATCAGGACTGATGAAGTGGCTTCGTTAAATAACTGACTGGGAAGGATATGTAGTAAGCTAAGCCGAAATTTTTGAAAAGCCACTATTTGTCCCGGCGTGGCATATTGTCCCGGATCAAGTGCATTTGTAATTACATCAACGATCATAGGATAAAAAACCGTTGTAAAAAGCCAAAAACCAATTCCCACCAAAGCTGAAGTGGCCGGTTGATGAAAAAGTACAGAAAATAAAATAGACAGATTGAGCCAAAAAGCCACATAAAGAATACTCAGGAGGATAAAGAAAATAATTCTCCAGAATTCCTCAGCTGTTGGCGGCACACCCGTGGTTATCAATCCAAATCCCATTACCAGGAAACCAAGAGTAAAAAACATAATGCTTATAAGTTTCAAGGCAGCAACAAATTTGGCGTTCAAAATGTAATCACGATGAATGGGCTGTGCTAATATATGACTCAATGTCCCGTTATTCTGCTCAGAGTTAATTGCATCAAAGCCGAGACTGATACCCAGCAAAGGTCCCAGAAAACTAATAAAGACTATAAAAGACGGTAAAGTGCCATCAGAAAGAGTATATAACTTCAGAAACAGGAAATTATCTCCTGACCCGGACGACCGGATACCTTCATCTGCAATAGTAGATAATGCAGAATATAAGGAACCGAAACAGGTTAGGACTATAATGGAAATAAGAATAATAAAACGCCAGCTTCTGATATGACTTGAAAGTTCCTTAGCAACAATTACATTAAAAGGTTTTTTTTGTGAATTATCATTTTTACTATTCTTCATCCATGGCAGACTGATCTGCCAAAGTCCTTTTTTATCATTTTCAGGAATTTTTTGTGTAGTATCATTCATGATCAACTCCTCCTTCAAAATAGCGGTAATAAATCTCGTCAAGACCAAATTCCTTGCTGTTCAACATTCTTAGCTCAGCTCCCGCTTCCAATACAGCTCGCGCAATTTGCCAGCTGGCATTATGAGTACATTCAATAGTAAATATATCTTTCCCGATCGATATTTTTTCAATCCCGTCAACATCCTTAAGGATTGTCTTCATTTCATCTACTGAAAAAACTTCAGCCTTTTCCTTATCATCAGCTACCGGTACTTCAATACCCAGCTCAATAATATATGGATTCCCTTTCAGCAATTTATCAGACAACGAACGTATATTTCCCTCTGCTAAAAGCTTACCGTCAACAAAAATGCCAACACGATCGCAAACTTGCTGGACCTGATGCAAATGATGAGATGAAAAAAGTATTGTTATCCCTTCTTCCTTTCCAAGGGTGACAATAAGATTAAGAAAATCACGGACACCTGTCGGGTCTATGCCCAGAGTGGGTTCATCCAAAATAATTATATCCGGATTCTTTATTAATACTCCCGCCAAACCGAGCCTTTGCCGCATGCCACGCGAATAGGTTCCAACCTTCTTATTTGCAGCATCTTTAAGGCCTACTCTTTTGAGTAAACTTTCAGCTTCTCCCTTACCGGTCTTGTCAGGTATAGAGTTCAAACGGGCTGTATATAAAAGATTTTCATAGCCGGTCAACTCCCGGTAAAAGCCAACATCTTCAGGCAGATAACCTACTCTTCTTTTTACTTCTATAGGCCGGCTCACCGGATCAATGCCATTAACCCTGACAGATCCCGAATCAGGTTCTGTAAGACCGAGCATCATAAGGATAGTAGTGGATTTCCCCGCTCCGTTCGGACCGAGCAATCCGAAAATTTCCCCCTTCCCTATAGATAAATTCAGATGATCGACCGCAGTTAAAGTACCATATTTCTTGGTTAATTCAACCAGTTCGATGCTATTATCAGTCACAATCTACCTCCTTCCATATTTACGGAAAAGATAATATACAACACCAATGGCTGCAAGAATAATAACAACTCCCAACCATCCTATCAATAGAGGAGTTCTTACCGAGATGCGGAAAGCAACTTCTTTATTTACTTCAGGCGTTTTCGCCGTTAAATTAGTCACATAATCACCAGCTATCGCTTTTCGGGGTGCTTTTATAATTGCATGAATATTTTCACTGTTTCCCGGAGCTAGGACATCAATATTTTCAGGTTCAAAAATGACCTCCCACTCTCTAGGCTTTGAAGAGCTGAATTTAATATTTTTCAACTCTGAAGATCCGGTATTCCTCACCACCAATTCAAGTCTTTTATCATTCCCCGCAGTAATCCGGGAACTTAATAAACCTGTTGGAGTTGTGAATTCCATATCATACGATCCGGTAATAACAACTTCCAGTTCAAGTTTAGCATTTGTTCCTGCCGCCGTTGCAGATACCGGAATTTTATATGTCCCTGCCTCAGCCTGATCCGGAGGATCTACCTCAATTGTTATATCCTTTGTGCTATTAGCTTCTATTTCTGCCGATGTCACCTGTTTATAATCAACCTTAAAAGCAACCTTCCATCCGCGTGGAGCTTGCGAGCGAAAAGCAAAGAGTTGTTTTTCAGCAGTCTGATTTCTCAAAGTTGCTTTGAAAGTAAATGTTGAACTTGCCTGTCCCTCCATATTGGCCTGGTCAGTATCAAATTCAGTTTTAAATGTACCTTCTTCCGAAACATAAATACTAAGTGGCAAGGATGTGTCAACGCCATTCCACACACTAAAATCATATCTTCCTTTTTTAACCCTCAGCGGAACAGTAATATTCAGTTTGACACTCTCTTTTTCACCGGGAAGAACGGACAACCTTTTAATATTCCAACCCCCCGCCGTCACTGTATAACTCCATTGGGAAGGCAATCCGGTTACGGCAATATTTAAATCTTTAACTTCACCTGTTTTATTGATTATATCAATAGTATAATCAACCGATTCACCAGGCGGAACTGATATTCTTGCATATGGCGTATAAAAAATAACCCGGTTTATATCAGCCGAGGCATAGCTATGGGGCACCAAAAAACCCGCAAGCACAAAATAAATTACCATTAACTTTGTACAAGTTGACATAATATAATCCCTCCTTAAAAATTTAAATTTTATTCGCAAATATAATTGTGTCAATTTTTTTTTAAAAATTTTTTAAAAATTTTTTTTACAAAAAAAAGTATCTGGGAAATAAAAATCCTGATTAACAATAAATTATATATTTGTTAAATCATCTAAAAAATATCTAAGAACTTTTTATTTATATAAAAAATCACTTTATTCAAGAGATACATCATGCCCAGAAAGATTTATTCTTCCCGAAACAAAAGATGTCCCTTCTGTTCCAGGCTGCCCTCCACCGATTGAAATTGTAAACCAGCCATTCTCAATTATCCTCTTATCATCTTCTCCAATCATGGAAAACTGACGCGGGGCCAATTCAAATTCCACTTCTTTAGACTCACGGGGATAAAGATGTATCCGTTCAAAACCTTCTAACTGAACAAAGGGACGGGGAGTTGAAGCTTTTTCATCAGTAATATACAACTGTACAACCTCATCACCTGCCAATTTCCCATTATTGGTTACCCGTACCTTCACTTTGACAGGCTTGCCTGCTCTTACCTCTTCAGGCAATTCCAGATCATCATATTTAAAATTTGTATAACTTAATCCGTAACCAAACGGATAAAGAGGTTCATTCTTGAAATAACGGTAAGTGCGCCCCTTCATATCATAATCATCAAATGGTGGCAACTGATCGATCGATTTATAATAGGTAACTGGTAATCGGCCTGCCGGATTGTAATCGCCAAACAACACATCAGCAACAGCATGTCCACCTTCCTGTCCGGGATAACCTGCCGATACTATTGCATCAATATTCTGATCCGCCCAGTTAATGGCCAAGGCACTGCCATTAAGCAAAACAAGAATAACAGGTTTATCCGTTTCTTTTTTTAAGGTCATCATCAGTTTACGCTGTGTCTCCGGAAGCTTAAGATGAGTCCGATCGCCTCCTGAAAAGCCATCTACTTTAATAGGCATCTCTTCACCTTCAAGGCGCTGTGATAGTCCCAACACCAACACAACTACATCAGCTTTTTTTGCAATTTTAAGAGCATCCCCAAGCATATCAGAATTGGGTCTGACCCATAAAAACCGAACATCACCATCTCCATACCAGTTCTTATATTCATAAACAAATTTATACCTTTTACGAGCTTCAAGTTCAACCACCTTCTCATGATGAAAAGCATGATGCCTCGAATTATGTCCCAAAATCCTGATACCTTCCAGCCATATATCGAGAGTAGGCATGCCCCAGCAGCCAAGGTAATAAGTTCCGGAAGCTGGAGGTACCAGGTAACCTGTCCACCTCACACTGAAAGAATCATTAGGTAATACAGGTGATGGAGCTCCAGATTCCCAGTAAAAATCTATATTCTTGTCAATGCGTTTAAAAACAGGCTCACCCTTAAGTTCAGCATTATCAAAATACTCGCCAATGACACCAGGCTCCCCATCCTCTGTTTCCAAAAAATCTACAGGCACAGGATGCAGATTATGAACTCCTTCAGCAAGGTGTGATCCTTCAGCAAAAAGAACATCAGTCTTTTTCAATTTATTTTTTAACCCTTTAAGTACAGTTACCGGATCTTTTGGTATGCCGTTATAATTTCCCAATAGTGCTTCAACATTATCAGCATTCGGACCAATGATGGCAAGGATTTTGATATCTCTAGAAAGAGGCAATATATTATTGTCATTTTTTAGTAACACAATACTTTTGCGTGCCGCTTCGAGAGCCAGCCTTGAATTCTTTTCAGAGGTGTTTTCTTCAAAAGGAATTTGTGCATAAGGAACCTCTTCGTCAGAATCAAACATACCCAATTTGAAACGGGCTTTAAACAATCGTCTCACGGAAACATCAATCTGGTCTTCACTAATGAGGTCACGTTTAACAGCTTCCCTCAGCTGGAAATAAGAATCACCACAATTCAGATCAGTTCCGTTTTTTACTGCTATAGCAGCAGCTTCGGCAGCATCGGCAGAATAACCCTGATATTTATAAAAATCTGATATTGCCCCGCAGTCGGATACCATATACCCGTCAAATCCCCATTCCTCCCGTAATATACTTTGTAGTACCGGATTAGCACAACACGGATAATCCCTGAACTGGTTATATGCGCCCATTACCGAATACACATCACCATCCACAACCAGTGTCCGGAAAGCAGGGAGATAAGTTTCCCGCAAATCCCGTTCACTTATCTGAGCATTGAATTGGTGCCGCAAGGACTCAGGACCCGAATGAACGGCAAAATGTTTGGCTGTTGCAATCACTTTGAGGTAATCAGGATTATCTCCTTGTAAGCCTTTTACAAAGTGTAATCCCAATTGTCCTGACAGGTAAGGATCTTCGCCATATGTTTCATGCCCTCTGCCCCATCTTGGATCGCGGAAAATATTTATATTAGGTGACCAAAAGGTCAGTCCCTGATAAATACCCCGTTTCCCCCTGCGAACAAATTCATGGTGTATAGCCCGCGCTTCATTGGAAATTGTTGTGGCCACACGGTATACCAAATCTTTATCCCACGAGCCTGCTATTGTAATCGACTGCGGGAAAACAGTTGCATAACCAGCACGTGCTACTCCATGCAGGCATTCATTCCACCAGTTATATTCAGGAACCCCCAATCGCGGAATTGCTGGTGCCTCATAAACCATTTGATCAACTTTCTCCTCAACTGTCATTTGAGAAACCAGAATATCCACTCTATCTTCCACAGAAAGATCAGTATTTAAATACTCAAAATCAGTTAACTGGGCTGTAGATTTAAAACTTAAAACAATAAAAACAATGTATAAAATAAATGTTCTCATTTGATAATATTTATTATGACGCTAATTTATTTTCAAATCACCGGAAAGAACTATTTTTTCACCTTTTTCGAGTGGAAACTCAATCACTTTTGCTCCGTACCTCACCTTAGCCGGATTACCCAGCATGGAAAGTATGGTTGCTCTGACAAGCCTGCCGTTTTTCCATTCCATGCTGACTTCATGTCCCCCGCGTGCTACCAGTCCTGATACTTTACCCCAGGGAAGCTCCTCGGGTAAACAAGGTAAAAGATGCACCTCTCCTGAATGCGATTGCAGCAACATTTCTGCAATGGCAGCCGTTCCGCCGAAGTTCCCGTCGATCTGAAAGGGAGGATGATTGTCGAACATGTTCGGGTGTGTTGATTTTGCCCATAAGGCCACAAGATTCTTCCATGCATTCTCGGGATCGAGTAACCGTGCATAAAAATTGATCATCCATGCACGACTCCAGCCGGTATGCCCCCCGCCATATCTGAGGCGCTCTTCAAGCACCCTGGCAGCAGCTTTCATATATTGAGGAGTATCGTTCCAGTTATACTGATGGGAAGGGTATAATCCATATAAATGGGACATATGCCTGTGTCCCGGCAAAGCCTCCCTTAAATCTTCCGATGTCCATTCCAAAATACAACCATCATCGCCGATCTTAACCGGTGTCAGATTAGCGAGCTGATCTTTAAGACTTTCCCTGAAAGCACGATCCTTGTCCAGAACCTCCGATGCTTTAATGCAACCGGTAAAAAGATGCCAGACTATCTGCAAATCCATTGCCGGTCCCATACAAACGGAAACTTTTTCATTTCCGGGTGTCAGAAATACATTTTCGGGCGACATAGAAGGACCGGTAATCCATTTGCCTGTTTCAGAATGCTGCACCATGAATTCCGATAAAAACAGAGCAGCTTCCCTCATAACAGGATAACCGTATTCACGAAGAAACTCCTTATCACCTGTAAACAAAAAATGCTCCCACAGGTGGGTTGAAGCCCATGCAGCCCCCATAGGCCACATGCCATACTGGGGATTGCCAAAAGGAGTGGTAGCATACCAGACATCCGTTGTATGATGAGCCGTAAACCCATTTACTCCATAAACATTTTTTGCAGTTTCACTGCCGTTTGTCCTGAGATTACCAATAAATTCCAAAAATGGTATATGGCATTCAGAAAGGTTTGTAACCTCCGATGGCCAGTAATTCATCTGAATATTAATATTAATATGGTAATCGGAATTCCATGGCGGTGTTAGTCCCTGAGCCCATATACCCTGAAGGTTAGCTGGCATGCAACCCAGCATGGAAGAACTTATCAGCAAATATCGTCCGAACTGAAAATACAGAGATGTAAGTGAAGGATCATAAACACCCCGCTTCTGGGCATCGATTCTTTCATCGGTAGCAAAACCAGCTGCCTCGGAAGTAGGCAACTTTAGGGAAACACGATTGAAATAATTCTGGTATTCAGATATATGGTCATCCAGTATTTGCTGATAATTTTTAGGAATAATCGGTTCGAGATAACCCTGACACATTCCGGACGGATCACCTCCCCTGTAATCAGTTGCCGCAACCAGCCGTATCTCCATTTTATCGGCACCCGTAATACTAATACAATTATCCCCGGCCTCCATCTGCCCCCCATGTGGAATTATCATTACACGCGCTTCATACTTAACACCTTTGCCATCACTTAAATGTTGCGACATGATGAACATTCCTCCAGATATCTCAACTTTCTCCCCTTCTCCGGGCCTTGAAAGTTCCAGTTTACAGGTTATTTGACCCGGTTCATCTGCCTCAGCAAGCATTACCAGCACCTGGTCGGCCGCCGAAGAAAAAACAGTCCGCTTATGTTTTGCTC
Organism: uncultured Prolixibacteraceae bacterium; assembly: GCA_964611525.1. Taxonomy (GTDB): domain Bacteria; phylum Bacteroidota; class Bacteroidia; order Bacteroidales; family Prolixibacteraceae; genus JAAYJR01. The sequence goes on along the minus strand of CAZTAL010000097.1, from coordinate 5,816 downwards.
CTCCTGACTGAAAAGTTGTAATAACAAAAGCATTGTCAAGATGCAGCTCCCTGCGGTAATCATTATAACTATCCAGACCTTTAAAGTGTATATTAATATTACCCAGAGTCTGATAGGTATTGGTACCCGACGGCAGTCTTTCACTCATCAGTTCTTCCTGACACATTTTCTGTGCTTCCACGTATTTACCGTCAAAAAGAAGCCTGCGAATTTCAGGAATGGCTTTATAACCCTCTTTCTTGTCGACATAAACGCCGCCTTTCGTCCATACGGTCTCTTCATTCAACTGGAGCCGTTCGTGATCAACTCCCCCAAATACCATAGCCCCTAAACGACCGTTCCCCACCGGAAGAGCTTCATTCCAGTCAGCAGCCGGTCTTTTAAACCACAATTTAACTTCCTGTTTTTGAGCAAATCCGCCAAATGCAAGTGAAACAAGACAAAGAAAAGGAATAACTTTCATCAGTTTTAAACATTGATCTTTTTTAACCATATAATTTACTGTAATAAATGATACACAAATTGGAATTTCCTTTATAATATTGAATGCACTCTAAAAAAAGTATATTTTATCATCAAATTTCGATAAAAAGTAATTGAGCAAAAAATTAAAAAATTGATATCCAAATATTTAGGATTTTTCATTTATACGGTATTTTTTTGATATTTTTGTTTTTAGACTTTTCGAAGCTCAATATTGAATCCCCTCTGAAAATATGTTTTATTTAATCTTATCAGTATCCTATCTTTTTTATAATACCATCCACTTTGTCATACTGCCAGTTACCGATTTGATTCACAATTTCTTCAATTTCTTCTTTTGTGAAAAATTCATCATATAACTTAGTTATTACTGTCCTTATCCCATTTCCTTTTATTTCATAAACATTCTCATAAAATTCTATTGAAATCACAGGCCCCTTCACCGGCAATGGTTTCTGTGAAGCCAGTAAATCCCTGAATGTAAGTTCCAGCTTAACAGGCATTATTTTCTTGTAAGGATATGATTTTTTAAATATTTGCTCAGCTAAATTTTTAAAAGTTGTATATAAATTTTTACCCGTTGAATTTATTCTTCCAAACTCAACCAAAACATTTCTGGATCTAAAAAAACTGTCAAAATCAGTAATTTTTTTTTCTAAGGCATTAACAAAAGGCAAAATACTTTTTTCAATTACATTCTTTATAGATTCATGATTTCTTTTAACCGCTATTTTTGAATAAGGATCTTTACCTAACCGCATCTTCAATAATTGTAATTTTTTATCAAGATCCCCACTTTCTTCAATATCTCCACCCCTTGCTCCTCTCAACATTAATTCAAGAGAATAAATAACCTGTTCACAAATAAAATTGAAAAAATAATCAAGCTGACCTGCATCTGCCTGCTCCAATGCCTCATAATAAGAATCCCTGCTTTCCTCCTTAATTATTGCAGGAGGATAGCCTTTCTGCATTAAAACAAAATTCATCAACAAACGGGCTATTCTGCCGTTACCATCATCAAAAGGATGTATTCTGATAAATCTGTAATGAAATTCCGTGGCAAAAATTACCCGATGCATCTCATCCTTTTCGGATTCAACTGTGAACCATTTCATAAGATCTCCCATTTTTGCCGGTGTTTCTTCAGGAGAGGCAAAATAGAACATCTCGCCGGTTAATGTTTTTACATGATTAGGAGTAGTTTTGTACATTCCAATTTTAACCCATTTTTTTATAGGTTTCCCTTCAGGTGTCAAAGCATCAACCTCATATGGTTGCTTTAATATTATTTTATGTAATTCACGTATAAACGTCTCTGTAAGCGGTCGTTTCTGTTTAATGATCTCTTCTATATTTTTTATCGCTTCATCATGACCTGACATTTCCATGTGATCTTTGAGAGGCTTTGACTGAGCAGTATGATTAAATAAAATTAAAGCCTTAGTTTCTCCATAAGTTAGGCTATTCCCCTCAATTCTGGAAGAATGATAATTCCAATCTAACCGGAATTTTTGCATTATCCTTTTCTCCTGACCGGGAGATAATGGCCTTAAATTATCCAGTTCTTTCTTTAATGCTGTTGCTTTTTTTAAGTTATCTGACAATTCCATATAATTCAGCTCTGAAATTGATCTAATTTAAGGCAATTTTACATATTTATCAAAAGATATTCAGACATTTCTCAGTTATTTATCTTCGAAAAAATAACAATCAACCAAAATTTTATTTTATCCAGTTTGTAAAAAGTTCCCCGGGTTTATCAAGTGCTGAGGAAGGCAGAACTTCCAAACAGTTAACAGCATCTTTATACCTGTATGCAGCTTTTATCACCTGTATATCTTCATCAATATCTTTCTGATAAGTATATTCACCCTTTCCGTCGGTAGCACCTGCCATTAAAAGTTTTGCGGGCGACAAGGCGGCAGCCAGGTCTGGAAGGTCATATGCCGTAAGTGCTCCGGGCACTATACTGTGAACAAACCGTGGTTCATAAAAACAGTTTAAAGCTATTGAACGATAAGACGAGTATGGTCTTAGCAGAGCTACCTGTGAAACAGCAGTATCAAAAGCAGCCGAATGTAAAAGTACAGGTGACATTTCTCCCACAGCAACACCATATATCTCCTCAATAGTACTTTCCTGTTTGAGCAATCTGCATAATTTAACCGCATCGGAAGCCTGGATACCCACTATGCTCCTTCCTGCAAGCATTGCCGTATACCACATATTATAGGAAATATTATCAATATAAGCATCACCTTTTAATGCACCGTTTCCTAACTCCCCTGTTTCCAAAAGATCAGGAGCAAGTACTGTAAAGCCTTTATTAACAAACCATTCTATATGACCATCTTCGTCAGCGGCGGCTGACTTCCCGCCGGGATGGAAATATATAATGGCTTTGTTGTTTGCCTTTTGAGGTTTATACAAAACATAAGGAACAACATAATCACCTTCTCCTTTCACAAAATATTTTTCAATAACGAAATCTTCCCCGGGTATCCTTTCCGTAAATACAGGTTTATCGGATAATGAGGGTTCTTGATAGCCTGAAATGTGTCTTGCGGAGTTTATGACATCAGGCAGGTGTTTCTTAGGATTTTCCCGTGACAACTTTAAATCACTGATATATTTTTCAACCTCCGGCTTATTAAGACTGAAAACAGTTTCTCCTCCTAAAGATGTTGCAAGCTGACCTGTCGTAGTTTTCTGCAATTCCTTTTCAGTCAGATATACTACTTCTTCCTCCTCCGGAGATCCCGTATGATTAAGATGTTTCAAAAAAAATTCATACATCGCTTCACGATTTTTGATTGTATATCCATGCTGATAGTCATCTACAGTCAGATCAACATTTTCCCGCAGACCAAGAATATTGTAAACACCTTTTACCTCATCATATGTTTCCTTAACTCCCTGTATACTAAAGAAATCATTTGTTGTTGCCATTATCAAGGTAGGTTTCGGCACCCTGGCCTCTATGAAATCAGGATGGTCGATCATCCGTTTGATACCATGGTAAAAATTCTGCTCGCCGTCCTGAACCCCGATAGATTCTATAAGTCGTCTGTAACTAGTAATATAGCATGCAGGAGCTGCCGCAGTAACCCTTTCATCAAGAGCAGAAATATAGGCGGTCTGAGTACCGCCTCCCGAAAGTCCGTGTACTCCAATCCGGTCCGGATCAACCTCGCTGCGACTTGACAGATAATCTATGCCCCTTATGCCATCCCATATGAAATAGCGTGCAACTGACTTTCCAATCAATGCAACCTGAACAGATGAATATGAATGCTCTTTTGTCGAACCACCGATAACAGACTCACCTGTTTCAGGATTAAAATACTGCAGGCGTTCTCCCTGTCCAATAGGATCGAATGCCAAAACAACAAATCCTTTTTTTACCAGGTTTAATAACGGCTGCTGGTAAAGAGGCCTGCGATAAGCGATGGCACTATGCCCTGAACAAAACAGAATACCCGGAACAGGTTCAGTAATATTGTCGGGAACAAAAAGTGAAGCTGTAACATAAAAACCCGGAAGAGATTCATAAACCAGATTCTCAAGGGTATAGCCTTCTTTTTTTATCTTACCCGTTATTTTTACGTTCAGGGGAGTTTTTTCAGAAAAAGGACCAACAATATCCCAGATTGTCTTCTGAACTTCTTCTCTCCGGTCATGCCATTCTCTGACAGTAGTAAATCCTGCTATCATCTTTTCTCTTGAATCCAGAAGCTGGTAGGCCTCACTACTCAGATAATCATATAACGAATTGGGCGAATCCTTATATTCGAGCCACTTATTTATGACATTAAGGTCATCCTGCGCAAAAATACTGCTATTTAAAAAAGCAATAAAAAATATTGAAGCAATAAACATTTTTGAAAAAAAGCTGGAATCCCTGTCTGATATTCGTTTCATAGATATAAAATATTTTCAATTAATGAATATAACGGGGCAGAGCCACTAAATTAATAATGGAGTTTGTTATACAAAGATACAAATTACTGCCTCAAAAGAGAAGTATTAAACCGGATATTATAAATTTTCAATATTTTCTTCCAGAACACAGAAAAATAATCCGGCAAGGCCTGCTTCCCTGCTACCATCAATGGATATTTTTTCTGCATTAAATTTTGTATCAAGAAAGTTAACAACCATTGCCAGCTCTTTAACCCACTCACCAATAACAGTTTTTCCCAACCATAGTTCCGACCGTGACATAGTATGGAGTTCAGCCAGTTTATCGTATTCAATGGATAAGGTAGAAGTAACTTCACCTGTTCCGGATAAATCCACGATAACTATACCGTATCCATTTTGCAGCAAATCATTGATAATATTTAAAGATATAGAATCTTTGCCTCCCGGATTACTGATAATAACATATCCCTTAGATTTATTCTGCGAAACACAGTGCAACAAAGGAATAAGTTTGCCATCACTCGTTTCCAGTCCAAAACGGTCCCATATTTCAATCTTGGAGAAGCTGTGTACTTTTTCAATATCCGGCTTCTCATTAATTCTTAAGACACTCTTTAATTCTTCCTCCTTCTGTTCTATATTAAATTTCTCATTATTTAATAATTCTGACCTTAATTCCTTACCCCGTTTTATACAATAATCTTCCGTACTCAGGACTTTTTCATCTCTTTGTCCCAACTGGAAAGTCATCAGTTTTTCAGGCAACAGGACATTAAACGGTACTTCTTCTTTGGGTGCTCCTGTACCAATGCCCTTTAGATACTTATCAAAACAACCCAGCATAGCATCCCTCATTTCAGGATGATACCCATGGGGAAGGTCAAATAAACGGTAACTTATATTGAGCAATATAATAAAGTTAATCAAAAATATCAATTCAGGTACAATTTATCGAAGCGATTGAATATTAACTTTTTATCACCTCATTATTTGGCAATATAGCCCCCAAAAAAGAACTTGAGTAAAAAAGAAGTTACATAAGAGATTGTGCTCATAAGTCTGTTAGATGGTGGTTACGAAGCATCTTTTTAGTTAAATCAGACATCAGTATCCACACCTGATTTAATTACCTTTTGCAGTTTCATGTCCCTATCAAGTAAAAGAATATCTGCTTCCCTACCCTGTTTTATCTCCCCGACCCTGTCGATAATTCCAAGGAGCTTTGCCTGGTTATATGATGTTATCCTGACAGCTTCATTTATGGGAACATTCCATTCGCTGACAAGCCTTTTGAAATTAGAATACATGGTAGCGACACTGCCGGCAAAAGCACTTCTGTCTTCAAGCCATGCTACCCCTTCATCAATTATTACATCAATTTCACCTAACTTATATTTTTTGTCAGG
>CAZTAL010000096.1:0-2979 GCA_964611525.1 uncultured Prolixibacteraceae bacterium | reverse complement strand
AATTTTGAACGAATCGATTGGTAATTTTCAGGATTATCTACTTCTGAAATTACAGGCTCAAAATTATCAAAATTATTTTCACCATAAACAGCATCATGAATCTCTTCTGTTTTATCATACACAATCGGCATAAAACTTTTACCCGGCATATTACCCGGTTTCTCAACACCAGCCAGATCCAAAATAGTCGGAGCAATATCTACATGTGAAATCAAACCTTGTTCTTTTCGCCCCTCTTTCATATATCTGGGGTCATACACAATCATGGGTGCTTTAGCGGATTCATCATATAAAAGCGCTTTACCCATCAATTGCCTTGAACCGCAAAAAAAACCGTTATCAGAGGTAAATATAATAACTGTATTATTAGCAATTCCAAGTTTGTTCAATTTATGTCTTATCTGTCCGACGACAATATCAACACCTGTTATAAGCGCATAATAATTCTTAATAAATTCCTGATATGTTGTATCTTTTTCAATATTCCAGGAAGACCTGCCGATAATCCCAAAATACCATTGGGCATTCCTGCTTTTCTTTTTTACTACTTCCGGTAGTTTTTCGAAATAATTTGGATCATCATTAACCATCCGCGGGATTTCCCTGTTATCGTATAACCTTCTAACATGCTCTTCCGGATCAAACGGTGCATGGGGAGCCTTAAAACTCAAAGAAAGGCAAAAAGGTTTATTTTGAGCATTAGCATTTTCCAAAAACTCATCAGCCTGATATCCCATAAATTCATTCAGATGGGTTGCCTGCCATTTATTATCATAGCCGTTAAAAGTACTATCCTTTAGGAGACGGTACTGACCCTGCCCGGGATATCCATACCATTCGTCAAAACTTTCTTCAGGCATATATTCTTCCTTTGTCCATAAATTTTTGTTTACAATCTTTGTTGAATCTTCGGATACTGCAAAACCAAACTTTCCTATGAATCCTGTATAATACCCTGCCTTACGAAGCAAAACAGGATATGATACCGAAAACTCCTTTTCCGTGATTACGTAATTGGTAGGCCGGTCAAAAGACGAACCATGAGTTCCCAGATATTTTCCCGTCATGATTGAAGAACGACTGGGCATGCAAATTGGGGCAACATGATAAGCATTAATAAATGATACCGATACATCAGCTAAATTATCAAGATGAGGTGTGATAATATGATTATTCCCCATAAATCCCAACGCATCCCAACGCAAATCATCCGTTAATAAAAATATTATATTCGGCCTGTCCTGTGGATAATTTGAATCCTCCTCTGTTTTATTATCCCTGCTACAAGAGATACAAAACCATAAAAAAATTAACGATAAAAAAGATATACTTCGCATATGTTCATCAATTTTTAATTCTAAGAAAATAAAACTATATCTTACTCCAGAGAAATTATTAGCCCCATGATTTATAGTGATAAAAAATGGAATACAAGATATAAAATTACACCTTTTTACAAAAATGTAATGAGGAAAGAGGAAACTGTTATGATAGAATATAAACCTTTATAAGCTTCTACATTTTTTCAGGGCAAGTCGAGGGGAAACTGTTTTGTGATTATACCCTTACTTAAAAAAATTAATCGAGCAGATAGAACAAATCCTAACAGATTAATCATGGTATAATATCCAATTATCAATTCATGGTGCATTATCAATGGGTGTTATTCCTTTCCAGATGTCAATATTTTCGATATCGTTTTTCAATTTTCGCCCCGGCGTACTCCTTTCTTCAGCGACTATCTCTTTCAGCATTACCACCAGCTTTCGAACCAGCTCGGTACGTTTTGCCTGTAAGTTGTTTTTCTCTTCGATATCGGTATTTTACCCCGGTCGGGATCTACATTGAGTACTGATATTTCACCATAGCTCAGGTCATCGCACATCATAAATACGATACTGGGTTTTTGTTAAATATTTTCAGATCTATTCCGGTCTACGGTTATCTTTTGACTAAAACCCGGAATTAATATAGAAAATAAAAACAAATTTAATTGTCGTAAGAAAAACTTTACTTCTCATTCTTGTTTGACTTTTAAAAAAAGATGTATATTTGAATTAATGGAAGACAAAATTGAAAATATTGACAGAATTGTCAACTATTGGAAAAATTCGTCTGAACAAAATTATCAGACAATGAAAAATCTTTTGAAATCAAAAGATTATAATTGGGCTTTATTTTTAGGCCATCTTGTATTGGAAAAACTTCTTAAGGCCTTATATGTAAAAAAACATCAAAAACATTCTGTATTCACGCATGATTTACTGCGTCTGTCAAAAAAAATTGAATTGAAAACATCAAAAGATCAAGAAGAATGGTTAGACGAGATATCGACTTTCAATATAAATGCCAGATATGATAATTATAAACAAGATTTCCAAAGGCTTTGTGATGAAAATTTTACATTATTTTGGGTTGAAAAAATAGAAAATTTACGACAATGGTTGATCCGGCAATTATAAAAACAGCAGAGAATTATATTAAACAAATACCAAAAGATTTAGGAGTAAAAAAATCATATTTATTTGGTTCATATGCTAAAGGAATAGAGCGAGAAGAAAGTGATATTGATATTGCAATTATTCTTGAAAATATGACTGATTTTTTCGCAATTCAGCGACAGTTAATGAGATTAAGAAAAAATATTGACTTACGTATAGAACCTCATCCTATTAATGAACGAGACTTTAATAATGACAATCCTTTTGCATATGAAATACAAAAAAACGGAATTGAGATCAGTACGGATTAGATGTTAACGGAATATTTCATTATTATCAATTCAGAAACTTCAGACAAATCATTTTACTGAATTGTTAGAAAAGACATAAGGGAGATTACAACGATTTCTACGGTTATGATGAAAACATTGTTTTGCGATTATACCCTTACTCAAAAGAATTAATAGAGCAGATAGAACAAATCCTAACAAATTAATCAGGGTACATTATCCAATTTTAAATTCATGGTGCATTATCA
>CAZTAL010000095.1:0-7193 GCA_964611525.1 uncultured Prolixibacteraceae bacterium | reverse complement strand
CGCCCTTTTTAGACAAATTTAAAAAATTTATTCAGCTAATTTTTAGACATTTATAAAATAACATAAAGTATTAATCAATAAAAATTTTAGTTTTTATACCGAATTCATATATAATTTTATTAAATTTTAATTTTAAATTTCGAAATGGATATAAAAATGACTGGAGCTTCAGGTTATCTGGGGCAGGTGATTTCAGATGAACTTAGGAAAAAGAATATCGGTGTTTCCGGGATCGACCGTCAATTGCTTTACGAACCCGTTGAAAAGCTCAGTAATGAAATAAAAAATGCCAGTGCGGTTATTAATCTGGCCGGTGCTCCTGTTTTGATGCGTTGGAATGATAAAAACAAGAAACTTATATATGACAGCCGGGTATTAACAGTCAATAATCTTGTCCGGGCTATTAATGGTTTGAGTGCAGGCCAACGGCCCGAGAAAGTTATTTCAGTATCAGCAATCGGGATATACACTTCAGGGAAAATGCACACTGAAAAGAGTGATGATCTGGATAACGGTTTCTTAGGAGCGCTGGTTCATGACTGGGAATACGCATGGAATGATCTGGCCGAAAATGTAGGGCTCACTATATTTCGTCTTGCACCGGTACTGGGTAAAGATTCTTCTATAATTAAAAAGATGCTGCTGCCATTTAAACTTGGATTAGGAGGAAGGATAGGAGATGGTAAACAGCCCTTTCCATTTATTCATGAAAGCGATGTCTCCCGGGCGTTCATTTGGGCACTTGAAAATTTCGGTACAAATGGAATTTATAATCTGGCAGCTCCCGGGCAGATCAATAACAATGAATTTACCCAGACAATGGCAAAGATCCTTCACAGGCCGGCCATCATACCTATTCCTGATTTAGTTTTAAAGTTAATGTATGGAAAGGCCGCCGGCATGCTTACAGATAGCCCTTCCGTTGTTCCTCAAAATCTTAGAGAAAAAGGTTTTGAGTTTAATTTTCCAACAATTAAAGAGACATTGAAGGAGATTTTATATTCTTAAATTACCATTTTGATAACAATCATAACGAGGCCAGCGGACTTTACAGACGGATTATAGTTAGCTATAACTTCCATCCGTTTTGATATTCATGTTTTATCCATTCATTGCACTTTTCTAATGCATTCCATTCAACAGATTCTTTTGATTCCCTGTCAACCTTCCTTGTAACGATATCGTTTGAGAAAGGAAGAAGCTTGGTAGTTTTTATTTTTTCATCACTCCCGATATTGGTAATTCTCATATTTTCGCTATCCCATAACAATGTTTTTCCGAGAGATTGTAATCTTACAGCCAGGTTACCCATTACCACCATCTCATTAAACGGACCTGAATAACCAAAATTTGACGCCGGTGTACCATTGTTTTTACAGCAATTCACAAAATGCATTTCATGTCTTCCTCCGCCTTCGGGACTATCGGGAATTCGTCCTAAGTTAACTTTTGTTTCGGGTATAATTTCTTCTCCGTTTTTATATACTTTCCAGTTACCACCATAACTTTTTGCAATCAAAGTAGCTTCAGAACCGATAAAAATAAAACCACCTCCCGGATCCATCGGTGCATCATTAGGTATATCATATGGACGTGAGGGCATAAATCCTCCGTCATACCAAATTAATTCCAGTTCAGGAAGAGCACAGTATGGTAAATTTTTTCTTGACGGGAACAGGTAGCTGACTTTTGCAGCAACCGGGGCACTTTCGGTGTTTACTAATGAGGAGCTGGCTTGAAAAGCTACGGGGTGTCCCAGTTTCAATGCATAATTAGGAACATCCAGAAGATGACAGCCCATGTCACCAAGAGCGCCGGTGCCAAAATCCCACCAGCCACGCCAGATCCATGGATGATATTCCGGGTGATAATCACGCATTTCAGCAGGACCAATGAATAGATCCCAGTCAAGAGTTTTTGGAACATCCACTTTCTCGAGGGGTTTTGGCATGCCTTGGCGCCAGATAGGCCTGTTAGTCCATACATGTGCTTCTTTAATAACGCCGAGACAGCCACTTTGCACTATTTCAGCAACTTCATAAACCGTATCATTAGAGTGACCTTCATTTCCCATTTGGGTAACAACTCCGGTTTTATTTGCCAGTCTGGTTAAATAGCGAGATTCCCAGATTGTGTGCGTTAGTGGTTTTTGCAGATAAACATGTTTTCCGAGCTCCATAGCAGCGGCTGCCGGAAGAGTGTGAGTATGATCCGGAGTGGCTATGACAACTGCATCTATGTCCTTTTGCTTTTCTAACATCTTCCTGAAGTCTTTCCATTTTTTTGCCTTCGGATAAGTTTCGAACACTGGTTTGGCATAATCCCAATCCACATCGCATAAAGCTACGATGTTTTGATTCACCATATTCCTGATGTTTACCTTACCTTTACCTCCAATACCTATACCGGCAATATTCAACTTGTCACTTGGAGCAGTGTGTCCCAGCCCTGAAACAGCAATACTCGGTACCACTGTTAAAGCAATTCCGGAAGAGCTCAGGTTCTTAATAAATTTTCTTCTTTCCATAACTTAGTAATATTTTATTTTTATTCACTAATTGAATTTTCTATGAAAATTTAATCAATATTTATATAAGTAAGTAATCTTTTATTTCAGGTCTTTAAAAATAAATAAAATACCTCACTTTTTCCTATTCTTGTTGTAATATTTTGATATATACCAAAGTCCCGTCAAAAAAAGAACGACATTGTAGAATTGGACGGTCGCTTCTATTATGTTGATAAGCGAACAAGTCACAACGCTAACAAAAGCCGTTTCAAATTACCGGTAATTAGTCGAAAGCATTTATTAATTACCGGCATTAGAACTCTGTCAAAGTTTTACATAGAAGTATGATTTTGGCAATAATAATTATGTTACCTAATTTGCGGTAAAGTCCATGGCGCACTATAATGAGGGATTATATAACTGTTTGCTCGCTCACAATTTGTAAACTTATTGTTTCTGTCATCCCAGATGAGATAAGGTTCTCCGGCACGCCCGGAAATATTTGCAACATGTGCATGAATTGCAGCAGCTCTTCCCACTTCGGGAGGACAATTTGGAGTAGCTCCTGTTTTAACGCAGTTGAGGAAATTACGGACACCGGCAAACGTTGAAAATAATAATTTTTTTATAATTTTGGAAGATATAGATTTATTTTTCAGTCATATGAGGTTATTTATTCCGATATGTTAACTGACAATGGTCAGATGAGTTCACTGTAAAAACTAAAAATTTTATTTATTAAGGTACTTAGATCGTAAAAGTCAATAAGCCGAAGTGTCTTTTCAGAGCAGACTTATCTGATTGTATTTTTTTGGACAAGGAAATTTCAAATGACACAAATTTCAGGTGAGATAGAAATTTTATTTCAATAAAAATGTAAAAGTTTACGTTTATGACCATTATAAAATCCCAAAAAGTGTATGATCCCCAATGCCCGTTTTGCAAACTGTCACCCTCCAGGGAGATAATAATAGATACCCATGGCGCATATGCAATATATGATAAATATCCGGTTAGTCAGGGCCATGCATTAATTATTCCCAGGAATCATTGCTCCGACTATTTTGAACTAACTGAAGAAGAACAAATTCAATGCTGGTCGGTGGTGAATTCCGTAAAAAAAATCATTCAGGAAAAATATCATCCTGATGGATTTAATATTGGTGTAAACATTAATGAATCTGCCGGTCAGACAATCCCACATGTTCACATACATCTGATACCCCGCTATATTGGTGATGTCAAGGAGCCTCGCGGAGGAGTAAGGGGAGTGATCCCTGAGAAAAGGGACTATTATAAATTTGGTAAGCTTTGATTTATTAATTTAATCTAATATATATTCAAATGAAAAAAATTAGTTCCGCTATTATTTTGGTATTGCTGTTAAGCGTTTTCTTTTCCTGCAATGAGAAAAAAGGTCAAAGCAGTTTGCCGAATATTGTATTTATCCTGGCAGACGATCTGGGATATGGTGATATATCATGCTTTAATGAGAATTCGAAGATCATTACGCCAAATATTGATAACCTGGCAAAGGAAGGTGTAATGTTCACTGATGCCCATACCAGTTCTGCTGTATGTACGCCGACACGTTACGGTATAATGACGGGAAGATATAACTGGCGGTCGACATTAAAACAAGGTGTTTTAAACGGCTACAGCAAGGCTTTGATACCGCAGGACCGTCAGACTGTTGCAGGATTTTTGAAAGATAATGGTTATAAAACTGCAGGTTTCGGTAAGTGGCATCTCGGATGGGGCTGGGCTAATATCGATGCCGGTGCAGAGCAGGTGGATTTTTCAAAGAAGGTAGAAAACAGTCCTGTTACAAGAGGATTTGATTATTATTATGGATTTTGCGGTTCTCTGGATATGGCTCCTTATGTATGGGTAGAAAATGATATGCCCACTATGGTGCCGACAAAAACAACCGTTGATACGGGAGACCAGTCATGGTGGCGGGAAGGCCTTACTTCAGACGATTTTGTTCATGAGCAGGTTCTTCCTGAGATAATGAGAAGAACAGTAAGTTTTATTAATGAAAATGCTAATGGAGATCAGCCCTTTTTTGTCTATATGCCTCTAAATGCCCCGCATACTCCTATCTTGCCGACGGAGAAATTCCAGGGCAAGAGCGGATTGGAGAATCCTTACGGGGATTTTGTGATAATGGTCGATTGGGTTGTGGGTCAGGTGATGAACGCACTCGATGAGCAGGGAATCGCGGAAAATACTGTCCTGATATTTACAAGCGATAACGGTTGCTCTCCGGAAGCTGATTTTGAACAATTGAAAACCAAAGGCCATGATCCTAGTTATGTATTCCGCGGGCATAAAGCGGATATTTTTGAGGGTGGACACCATGTTCCCTACGTGGTCAGGTGGCCTGCAAAAGTAAAACCGGGCAAAACTGAACAGCTGATATGTACAACTGATCTTTTTGCAACTGTTGCTGACATTATTGGTAAGGATTTTCCTGATAATGTTGCCGAGGACAGCTATAGTTTTTTGCCGGCTTTGAATATTGATTCGGACTCAGAAATACGTAAAAGCATAGTACATCACTCGGTTAACGGATCGTTTGCCTATCGCAAGGGCGACTGGAAAGTAATTTTTTGTCCGGGCTCAGGCGGATGGAGCGATCCGAGGCCTAATTCCGCTAGTATTGGAGATCTTCCTTCTGTTCAATTATATAATCTGAAAAATGATATAGCGGAAGACAGCAATCTTCAGGGAGAAAATAAAGATATTGTAGAGCAGTATCGCGATGAACTAACTAAAATTGTAAATGACGGAAGAAGTACAAAAGGTGTTCCTCAGGAGAATGACGGGCCGGAAAGCTGGCCTCAGCTTGAATGGATGGAGAAGAAAAAATAAAAATTTTAAAATAATGAAAACAAAAACAATAGTATTATGGCTGACAATATTATTCTTCGGGGTGAATGGACTTTTTTCGTGCTCAGGACTAAAGTCATCTGAAGAAGCTGTTTTCCCCGTCGATCATGATGAAAAACTTGAGTGGTGGAAAGATGCCCGTTTCGGGATGTTTATTCACTGGGGACCGGTATCACTTAAAGGAACAGAGATTGGATGGTCACGTGGAAGGGAAATTCCTATTGAAGAGTATGATAATCTGTATAAGAAGTTCAATCCGGTGAATTTTAACGCCGATGAATGGGTTTCGCTTGCTAAAGCAGCCGGAATGAAATATATGGTTTTCACTTCTAAACACCACGACGGATTTTGTAACTGGGATACCCGTTATACGGATTATAACATAATGAATTCTCCTTTTAACAGGGATATCATGGCAGAATTGTCGGAGGCTTGTAAAAAACAGGGAATAGCACTTGGGTTTTATCATTCTACCTGCGACTGGCACCATCCCGATTTCCCCCTGACCAGTCCGGGCGGAAGGGTGGAACGCGAAGATTACGATCTCGACAGATATACGGAATATTTGAAAAATCAGTCTGTTGAAATAATAAAAAATTATGGCCCGCTGCTGGTTATGTGGTACGATGTTCCACAACGTTTCGATTCTGTAAGGGGACAGGGAGTTATAGACCATATAAGGAAAGTGCAACCGGGGATACTTGTAAATAACCGGACGGGGGCAAAAGGCGATTTCGATACTCCTGAACAGCGGGTAGGGGGATTTCAAATCGACAGACCGTGGGAAACATGTATGACAATAGGACACCAGTGGGCATGGAAACCGAATGATGAGGTGAAATCCCTTGAACAGTGCCTACATGGATTAATACGCTCTGCCGGCGGAGGTGGTAATTTTCTGTTTAACGTAGGACCAAAACCCGATGGAACTATTGAGCCACTTCAGGCGGAACGGCTAAAGGAAATGGGACAATGGCTCGACAAGTATGGCTATTCTGTTTATGGTACCAGGGGAGGTCCTTTTACACCGACCGACTGGGGTGTCAGTACCCGTAAGGGAAATAAGATATATCTTCATTTGCTTAAATGGCTGGGGGATTCTCCGGAATTGATTATCCCTGATATCGGTATGGAAATTACAGATTGCCGGTTAGCACATGGAGGAGATGTAACTTTCAAGGAAGATGATGATGGTTATATTATAGAATTTTCCCAAAAAGACCTTAGACCGGTCAATACCATTGTTGAACTGACAATTGACGGGGATGTTATGGCGATACAGCCCATGAAAATCACTTCTCAGTCCTTGTCCTATAACAAACCTGTAAAGGCATCGACCAATCCAAATCCCCGTTGGAGAGGGGCAAGTTCGGTAAATAACGGCGATTGGACAGGACATTTCTGGAGACCAAAGGAGGATGATGAACAACCATGGATCGAGATCGATTTAGAGAGGCCTGAAAAAATATCAAAGGCTGTTATTTTCGAAAGCGGAAAGACAATAAATGCATTCGGGATTCATTATCTTGCAGGCGACAAATGGGAATCTGTTTATGAAGGACAGGCAGTTGAAAATGGCAAGGTTATAGATATCCCTGAGTTTACGGCACAAAAGGTCAGGCTGGTGATTACCGGCTTTTCTGATGCGCCGGGCATCTATGAATTAATATTTTTAAAATAAAGAAAGTTGTGAAACGAACATGAAATTTTTCATTCAAAAATTGCAAAAACAAGAATGAATAAATTTTATGTGAGAGCGACGGATGGAGCGGTTCCATCTGTCAAATTT
>CAZTAL010000094.1:0-7473 GCA_964611525.1 uncultured Prolixibacteraceae bacterium | reverse complement strand
GAGTATGAAACTGACATCAACAGATAAGCACCCAAGACTGTTGCTATGAGCACGCGTATGAAATTTTAACTATTTCTTATCTGTTTTGCTTGCTAATAACCGGAGCATTTGTTCAGAAGATGAGTGCTGTCTTTTATTTTGTCTGAATTGAAGTATTTTAAAATTAATTGAATTAAAATATATTGATTATCAAATATTTACATTTTAAACTATTTTCGTATGAAAAATCAGAGTTGAATAATAAAAAGGTGCAATTGATGCATCAATTTTATAAAATTAATGCAAACTTCCCGGATAAATTTAAAGATTTATTTTTTTTTGGATAAGTGTTTTGAAATTTTTAGGAGAGATTCCTTCCTTTTTTTTAAAGGCGTTTAGAAATGCGTTCCGCGATGAAAAACCCGATAACTGTCCTATTGCTTCCAATGTCAGTTTGGAGGTTTCTCCATTACGAATGAGTCTTTTTGCATATTCTATCCGCCAATTATTCATGTATTCAGTGAAACGCTGTTTTTTTATTGCTCTGAAATAGCATGACATGTGATGAACAGGAATGTTATTCAGCACTGCGAACCGGATCAGGTTAAAATCAGGTTGAAGAAAAGGTTTAGAATCTTTCATTATAGTATCTGCCTTCTGGCCAACATGAAAAAAGTAATCATTTTCAAAATTAGGGGTATTTATTTTTTCCTTCTTTGATAAAGACTTCGCTTTATCTATTTCCGGTTTCTCCAGCATTATTTCTTTTGGCAGCCGGGGCAGCCCATAGAGTATTTCCGGGAAAAAGAAAAGAGAGACAAGCAGACCTTCAAGCCCGGTAAGGGATATGAACTGTATTACATTCAATGAAAAATATACTTTCAAGTCAAACATCACTATAGTTTTAATCATCAGAAGCAGATGGCTAGTTGCCAGTATCAATGTGAATCCGAATAAAACATACAACCACTGTGTCATAAAGCATTGTCGTAGGAGGACCGGGGAATGCCCTTTTACCTTCATAAATTTGATATATAAACCAATTGACCAGAAAGTGTAGATCATGACCAGTATGGGACGGCTAAGAAAAATGGTTTTTGTCGTAAGGGTATTGTAAAGGAAAATGATTTTGAATATTTCCATATTTGGTTGATTTTTAATGCATTCAGAAGCAACCATCATTTTATAATCGTACGGGGTTAACATATAAGGAAGGGTAGTTATAATCCAGAAAAGGGCCGGCAGAAGATGAATAACGTCCCACTTTTTTAGCCGGTGATCATCCGTTAAAACACTCCGGACATATAAGTAAAGCATCGGACCTATGAGATAATATAAAAATCCGGAATTGATAAACATAATACTGATGAGGTAAACTGATTCCGAAAACCACAGGATATAATGATTTATTCCATATATGCTTATCAGTAAAAAGTAATTACCTAGGTAAATAGCAGAAGGGTATTTCTTAGAGTTGAAATACAGCAATAATATTGTTAAAAAAATTCCGTTTAAAAAAAAGTACAGAATCATTTTTCGGATTTTGTATATAAAATTATTATTTTTTTTCTAAAAAATTGGTTCCCAAGACTTTTTTTTATTCATGAAATCATAGATATATATAACTGCTGTGATAACTGCTTTTAATCATCCACTTGTGTGTATTTTTTGATTAAAAAAATTCATGCTCGTTTCATCTGTTAATCCTTCATTTTCCAGAAGGAGTTTTACATAAAAAATATCACGGGGATGTTGTCTGTCAATCGCTGCACAGATTTTGCCACCATACAATTCTGCCATCGATACAACATTTATTGCAGCAAATTTCCCAAATTCAACCTGAACTGAATCGCTAACCTGCATTAATTTTGTGGGAAATATATTTCTTTTTGTAATTGTGTTGACCTCAATTTTTTATTTGAGCATTGTGGCTTTGACAATTCAACTTTACATCAGATCCGCTATTTAACGCAACGGTATTTACATTCACACCTGGGATATTCCCTTCAAGATCTACTTTAATTCGGGTTAAAGCTTCCTGAATATTTTTCAGTGCTTCATCCCGTGAATCAAAAGGCAAGTATGTCAGATCGATATCTACCGAATGCTTATCACAAATCGTGATAAATTTTCAGAGGAGATTGATCCTGGAACATACGGTGAAAGAGTTCAAAGAAATTTCCGAAGAATGATGTCGTATTCAAATACTAGTGATGATCCTCAGAAAGAAATAGATGGACTATTATTAAAGAAAGCCAGGTTACAACTAAATGCAGTCTTGTTTGGTGATTCTCTTGAAATAACAAAGACAATAAAGCTAATAGACATCGAAATACTAAGATTAAGATTGACCCATAATATTCCATCCCCTATTGAGAATAAAGGATCTGGAATTGTACAGGAGAAATTTGAAATATCAGGAATGCAAACCGAAGAAACTCGTGACTATTCAAATCTTCTAAAAGCACTTTCAGCCTACATCACAGGGATCAGTGCTCCTGAGGTTATAAATTTCTTTTAAAAATTTAATTTAAAGTGTGTGAAAAGGTGTGTGGATAAAAAAATACCATTATAGATCAATTTATTATAATGGTATTTGTGACCCCACCGGGATTCGAACCCAGATCGTCAGAACCGGAATCTGATATTCTGTCCTTTGAACTATGGGGCCTTTTTTCACTTGTCTGTATTTATTATTTTTCAAAAATAACAAATGGAGCTCGCCAAAGATATTATAATTCTATTGTATTAGCAATTACCCTCGGCTCGTTTTGTCCGACAAAAATAATAAAAAACATTTAGGTGGTTAGGTTGTAAAAGTTATCAACATGTTGTTTAAATTATATCAAGACAGAAAATATTTCTGCGAAGCAGTTTTTTTTTCAGGCTTGCCCTGAAAAAACGTAGTGTCTTGTTTTATCTGATAACGAATATAAAATTATGTATTTTTCAATTTTTGGATTAATTTCCCTGGTTCAATAACTTCTATAAAACAATCCACAAAATCAGATATATTACTTTTTACAATAGCCTCAATATCATTATATTCAGAAGCAATTGTTTTTACTGCATCTTCAAAGTATTTTAAATCAGACTGTAAGGCTTCGATGATAATTCCTCTATTAACTCCAATGATATTTACAATTTGTATTAAATCAACTTACACAATAATTTAATAATGTATTATTATTTTGTAATCATCTAATTATTAATTTGTTAAATGGTATAATAATAACGAAAGAAGCTTGTTGTTGAAAAAAATTATACCTGATTACGGCAAGAAACATTTAAGTATTAATATTTTTGAAGTTTCAAATAATGATAACATAAATGAGTGAATGGATAAAAACTTCAATAGATCTGTTTGAGTCATACGTGGATTCATTTTCAGGCTTGTCTGTTATGCAGCAAAAGAATTTTCAGATAAAGAAGGATCATTCTTTCCGCGTTGCCGATAATACCAGAAAGCTGACAGAGGTACTGAAACTGAATAACAGTGATAGTAAGGCAATATATCTTACGGGACTTTTTCATGATGTCGGCCGTTTCAGACAGCTCATCGAATTCAATACTTTTAACGATTTGAAGTCTGTTGATCATGCTGAATATTCAGTAATGGTAATCAGGGAGAAGGATTTATTGAATTCATTGGATGACGATACAAAGCAATTGGCCCTTACCGCTATATGGCATCATAATAAATTCCAACTTCCACGGAAGTTCACTGAACAGGAGTTATTATATAGCCGGATATTGCGTGATTCAGATAAGATTGATATTCTCAAGGTAGTAACAGATTACTATTCCGATAACAATAGGGAACCCAATAATACACTTACATGGGAATTACCTCCGGGAAACCAAATTTCTCCCGGAGTGGCACGCGATGTTTTGGCAGGCCGGCTGGTTTCGGGAGATGATGTAAAAAATGAAGCAGATGTCAAGGTGATGCAACTTTCATGGGTTTATGATTTTAATTATAAAATTTCTTTTGATATCATTTTTCAAAATAGATTCCTTGAAAAAATTTACAATACATTGCCTAAGAATGACCAAACCATTGAAATTTACAGAAAGATTAAAGTTTTTTCAGAGAATAAATTATTAAAATGATGCAGCAGGTTATAAAAATTACAACTCATAAAAGGAATGAACTGGTTGATATAACCCAGGGAGTAAACAAAATTGTGAGCGAAGCAAATATAAAAACAGGCTTTGTTAATGTTTATGTACAGGGAGCAACTGCAGGAATTATGTAGTAATAAAAAAGCCTCCCGCTGGAAGAGCAGGAGGCTTAGTTTTTCTCAACAGCCTGGTTTTATATTACGTATAATATACAGTAATCGAACCTAAGCTAAATTTCATTTAAAACTCACTTTATCATCAGAAGTACCTCGGCGAAACCACAAGTTCTTTCAATGTCCTTAATTCGTATGAGATCATAATTTCATGGGTTCCGTTATGATAGTTCTGTAATTTAGATGTAGTAAAATCAAATGCATAGCCGATACGCAGTTTATTTTTAAATATCCACTGCGCAATTACACCAATAGCATCATTTGTCCGGTAGGTAGCTCCAAGCCAAAGTGTTTCTTTAAGCAGGAAATTTGCCGTCAGGTCAAGTTGTACAGGAGCATTCCATGTAGCTTTTGTTAAGAATGTAGGTTTAAACTTAAGGTTTTCACCCATATCAAATATCAGCCCACCGGACAGAAAATAGTGCCTCATTTCTGCCTGTACCGAGTAGTTGTTGTAATTTGATTCAAATTGATTTTGTATCATTTTGGGTACAGATAATCCTAAATAATACCTTTGGCTATATAAGAAAAGACCTACCCCGAAGTTTGGCATTAATTTGTTGTCAATGGATCCCTGGAAGAGGGGATCATTCACACCGGGATATAAAGTGTATTCCTGTAAATTGTTCGAATAACTTGTAAGCCCACCCTTAATGCCCATTCGCAGATTAGACTGTTCAGAGACTCTGACCAGATAAGAGTAATCTCCAAATATTCCGAACCTTTTTTCATGACCCACCTTGTCGCCAATCACATTTAGTCCCAATGCCACTCTTTCATTTTTCATGGGTGACTGTATCGAGAAGGTGTAAGTTTCCGGGGCACCGTCCCAGCCTGCCCATTGCTGGCGGGCGAGTGCCATAAAGCCTAGTGACTCCCATGTACCTGCATAAGCAGGATTAATGGTTTGTGTATTAAATATGTACTGTGTGTACATAGGATCCTGTTGTGCAAAGGAAGCGTTAGCTGCGATTACCAGAACCAGAATCCCTAACCCTTTTTTGATATTTAATTTGAATTTCATAGTATTCATTTTTTTCAGATTAAACATATATTATCTGTTAAGGAAAACAAAACCGGTTATCGGATCGCTTCCATCATTTAGATATAAGATATAAAAGTATGTTCCCGCTGGTAGTTTTTCTTTACCTACTGTCATTTTTGTGGAAGATCGTCCATCCCACCATGCTTCTGAAGATCCCCACCGGTCGGAATTACCATAGTTTTCTTGTTCATATATAAGGTTACCCCACCGGTTGTATATTTCAATTTGTGCTTCCGGATAATCTTCTTCTAAACAGTAAATCTTGAAATAATCATTAATTCCATCATCATTTGGTGAGAATCCGTCTGGAATTAACAGTTCACAAGGTTCCTGCGGAATAGGAGGCCCGGGTATCGTATCCTCCGGAGCTTCCTCAACTACAATGTAGGCAGTAGCCTGATCACAAGCAACCGGATCACCGTCATCGCACACCTGGTAAATAAATTGATCGTTACCGACAAATCCTTCATAGGGTGTATAATCGAATGTTCCATTGGGATACAAGGCAAATTCCGCTGCATTTGAAGGATTGGCTATAGGAGTGAATTCCACCTGGTTGTCACCTTCGGGATCATAATCGTTCTCTGAAACGTCACCCGAAAGATCTTCATCTTCAACAACGAAATAAGCATCATCCACGCCGACAGTAGTGTTAACCTCTTCCTTGCTTCTGATGTCGATAGTCACTGTTGCCTCATCGCATAACGGAGTGGATGCATTGTCGCAGATTTCATATTCGAAAGTTATTATTCCGGTGAAATCCGAAGCAGGAGTATAGTTGAAAGTTCCATCTGCGTTTATTGTCAGTGATCCTGGTGCCGGGGATGAAACCGGAGTAGTTGTTATCGATATTTCGTCTCCGTCCGGGTCATAATCATTAGATATCAGGTTTCCGTTAACCGCGGTGTTAACATATCCTACATAATTATCTTCCACAGCAACCGGTGGACGGTTTTCTTCGCCGGGTTCGGTGAATACGGTAATAGTGACCAGAGCTGTGTCGCACAGTCCGCCTGCATCACAGACCTCATATTCGAAATAGTCTTTCCCTGTAAATCCACTGTTGGGAGTATATGTGTATGTCCCATCGCTATTCAGACTCAATATTCCGTTCGATGTATCGGAAACCGGAGTAATGTTAACAGTAAGATCGTCTCCATCCGGATCATGATCATTGGTTAATACTCTTCCGCTGACCGGTATATTTTCATGTGTGGTATTGATATCATCTTTGGCTACCGGAGGTTTATTCACTTCGAGTATGGTGATTGTTACATCGGCTGTATCACATAGCTCCTGATTATTGCAAACCATATAGGTAAACATATCGGTACCACTGAAAGATTCTTCCGGTGTGTATGTTGCCATACCTGTTTCAGGGTCTATACTAACAGTTCCGTTCTCAGGACCTGCAGTGATAGCGACAGATCCAGGATCAAGACCGTCGAAGCAATCGGTGTCATTAGCCAAAATGTCTATATCAACAGGTATCTCTTCATCAGTAGTTGCCTGGTCATCCACTGCAACCGGCAAGGTTAATACAGTAATTGTCATTGAGCAGGTTGCTGTATTTTCTGCATCATCTGTAATAGTCCATGTAACAACTGTTGTTCCTCCCGGATAAGTATCACTGGCATCCATAGTATTGTTGTAGTCATTAGCATATGTATAGCCGCAATTATCTCCCATTTCCGGAGGTTCCGGCACAATTACATCTGCCTCACAGTCTCCTTTTTCTGCTGTAACGGTGATGTCTTCCGGACAGTTAATGAATGGATCTTCATAATCTGTTACAGTTACAATGAATTCACATGTGTCGGCATTTCCGGCAGGATCAGTTGCACTGACAGTAACAGTGGTAACACCCACGGGGAATAAAGTGCCGGGTTCTGTACTATATGTTATGGTTGTGCCGCAATTGTCAGTTGCTTCAGCAGCAAAATCTACAACAGCACCGCACACTCCTTCGTCCGTTGCCACAGAGATGTCCTCAGGGCAGGTAATTTGCGGAGGGAATGTATCGAGAACAGTTACTATTGACTGGCAGGAGTCTTCGTTGCCACTGGGGTCTCTTACCAGAAGTGTGACTATGTTTTCTCCGATATCTTCACAAGAGAATTCTCTTTTATTAATCGAAGCGTAGTCAATTCC
>CAZTAL010000093.1:0-3227 GCA_964611525.1 uncultured Prolixibacteraceae bacterium | reverse complement strand
TGGAATTTGTTGAACTAATGGTTTGCGGCGATGATGCATACCGCATTTTTACTACAACTGGGTATAAGGAGTCATAATTTCTGATAACAACAGGCTAATAACGAACATTTCCATTAGTTTTTGATAATTTATAAAATTTTTAAGCCAATAAACTAATGGTTATCAGTTTACACAAAATTATTTACTGGCTCTTATTTTTTTTAAATATGCTTGAAATTGTTTTCCCAATTTCATCCAGTTTTTCTAAAGGTTCATGTAATGAAGGATTACTAAGATCAAAATCTTTACTACCAATGCCTTTCTGCATGGGATAAATCAATATAAAACTGTTAGCCCGGAAATATTTATTCAGATATTGGGGAATATTGTCCATATTAGGATGATATGAGGGTTTATTTTTTCTGCTCATAATAATAATAAGGTTGTCATCTATACGAATTTTCTTCATCAGGCCTAACAAATCATCCCAATCTTCAAAATTATGAAAATTTGATTCAACCGGATGCTTTAATTGAAGGGAATTAAGGATATTAAGTGTTTTCTCAGTTCCGTATATCAGGAGTTTGTTCCCGGTATTTATAGAAATATTCCATACCTTGATTAACCAGAATGGAAAACCTATTTCTTTTTCGGCATGCCTAGGCATAACAATAACATGACGTTTTATCGTACCAATAGGCTGTACTGGTTTGTAGATAAAAGTTGTAATATTGCTTTTAGCCAGGATTCCTTCTGTAAGGTTTCCAAGGAAAGACTCAGATATTCCTTTCTTCACATGTAATCCGAGCACCAGGTCTGTAATATTATGTTCTTTTATAACACTTGTTATGCCATTTACAATATTCAGGTCATATCGTAGCAGTTGTGTTAAGTGAATATCGGTCGATGAAGCAGTGATAGCTGCTTTTTCCAGTATTTTTTTTGCCTGTTTACCGGAGTCAGGTTCAAGAGAGTTATGATTAACAATACTTAAAGAAAAGAGTCCCTGTTTATTTTTTCTTGATTTAATTATAGTACTTAAATGGATTAGTTCATCCACTGATTCAGGATTACTTACAGGTATCAATATTTTTTCATCCGATTCCTGGTTTTCATCGTCAATATTCCTGTTTTCTTCACGAGCAATATTTTGGGCACCCTTTTGGGTTTCGAACGAAGCAATCGTACAGGTTACCAGGATCATTATAATAGTTCCGTTCAGAATACTCTCGCTCAGTAACCTGATTGGCTCACCATCCGGAGTTTCCCCTATAATTACATTATAACCAACCAGTACAGCGGCAAGTGTAGCTGCGGCCTGTGCGTTACTCAGCCCGAAAATCACCCTTCTCTGATCAACGGAGAATCCGAAACTTTTTTGAATAATCCATGCGGGAATAAATTTTCCGATAGTAGCTAACACTGACATAAAAATTGCAACAATCAATGTTTCAGTATCATTTATAAATGCCCTGTAGTCAATCAGCATGCCAACACTTAGTAAAAAGAAAGGGATAAAAATAGCATTGCCGACAAAATCTATCCGGTTCATCAGTGGCGAAGTGCGGGTAATCAGCTTATTAAGCGCCAGTCCGGCCAAAAAAGCCCCAATTATGCCTTCAATTCCTGCAATCTCTGAAATTACAGCTCCTAAGAAGACCATCACTAAGACAAAAACATATTGCAGGACATTATCATCATAACGTTTAAAAAACCATCTGGCAAGAATGGGAAATGCCACCATAATAATTGCTGAAAAGATCAAAAAAGAAACAGATAACCTCAAAGCAAAATATTGATCAATCTTTCCCGATGCCATTCCTACAACAACTGCCAGTACCAGCAGAGCCAGTACGTTGGTAATCAGTGTACTTCCGACAGTAATATTAACTGCTTTATTTTTGACAATACCCAGTTTACTAACAATGGGATATGTAATCAGTGTATGTGAGGAGAACATACTGGCCATCAGGATTGACGTTAAAAAGGTATAGTTAAGGATGTATAGGCCGCCTAAAGTCCCTAATATCATTGGTATTAAAAAGCCATATAAACCCAGAAGGGTACTTTTCCCCGCATTCTTTTTGAAATCAGCAATATCAATTTCCAATCCGGCCAGAAACATTATATATAGCAGGCCGGCAGTACCTGACAGAATTATACTGCTATCGCGTGTAATCAGGTTAAAACCGTATGGGCCTATTATAGCTCCGGCAATTATTAATCCGAGCAGATGCGGAATTTTCACCCTGTTAAACAAAATGGGAGTTAAAAGGATTATTAATAGAATAATCAAAAATTTTATTACCGGATTGGTTATCGGAAGTGTTGTGTCAATTGAGTTGAAGAGAATTATCATTGTGATTATTTTTACTCCAAAGATAAACAATGCTTTTATTTATTACATTTTGTCCCTTTGGTATTTAAGTAATATTTGCTCCCGATTATGCTTCCATAAGATTTTGAATGTTTTTATTATGACCATACAAAACCATAACATCCCCCTCATTTAAGACTGTCGCGGCAGTGGCTGTACCGTACCTTTTTTTTACAATCTTTGGTGCACCTATAAGGTTCTTCTCTTTTACCAGTTTCATGGTTGTAAGTACAATAACATTATAATTTTTATTAAACCCAACCTGTTCTATTGTTTTCCCGACAAACTTTTCGGGAACCACCATTTCAATTATTGAATAATTGCTTGTCAGTTCAAAGGAATCAACAAAACCGCTGGCAGTAAGTCTTCTCGCCCATCTGATGGCAGACTCTTCCTCTGGCCTGACAATTTCAGTTATTCCCATTGCTTCAAGAATTGTTTCATGTATTGATGAAACAGACCTGCTGATAAGCCTCTTTACCTTCATCTTTTTCAGATGTGCAGATGTTATAAGGCTGGCTCCTTCATCCTCACCGATGCAAACGATTACAGCATCAGAATTGTGAAGAGGCAATGTGGTTAATGCTGCAGAATCTTTGCTGTTCATATAGACTGCATGGTTAATTTTATCTTTTATTGCTTCAACTTTTTCCATTTGGTTGTCAACTCCAATAACCTCATGGTTCATATCAGTCAATTTTTTTGCCAGAGTGCTGCCAAAATTTCCAAGTCCGATTATTATAAACTTCATCTGTTTAAAATTTTAGTTAATCAATACATCTTCTTCAGGGTAACGGTATTTATAACCGGCAACCTTTTTAAACAATGCTATCAGAACAGTAAGCATTCCGACTCTCCCAATGAACATGGT
>CAZTAL010000092.1:0-6217 GCA_964611525.1 uncultured Prolixibacteraceae bacterium | reverse complement strand
AATATATCGTAAACCTTACTGATTGTATCCCATGAGTTTATTTTTACACATATCTCAAAAGCTGTATCGAGAGTTTCGACTGCCAAATCTATATTGACCGATAGTAATCTGGATCCCATATCGAAATATGCCGGATAAAAAGAAGGACACAAATCAATAATAGATTGCATCGTGTCTATAACTTCCTCATTTGTCGCTGGCTCCCCCAAACGTAACTGAGGAGGCAACATATCATCTGCATAAAAGAAGGAATATTCACTTTCAGCATTTTTCCATGCTTTAGTGCGTTTAATTCTTGAGGTTAATTTTGTAATATCGACTTTTCCCATCTGTTTAAAATTATTTTAAAAGTTCAGACTTCTTAAAAAATGTAAAATTACACATTATTGATTTGTTATCGGCAATCACTGCTATCCGGTTTAATATATTTTTATGATGTAATGAATTGTAATGTGCTGAATATTAAATTACATGATCAATAAAAATTGACATTTTTTTTAACTTCAATTTTAAATCGGAAAATTAAACTATTATCATTATGTATTGTGCTTCAATGTCTTAAGGAAATGATTAAATTTTTAACCGGACACTAGTGATCAGCAATATAAAATTTTTCAATTATTTATGTTTGCCTGTTTTTATCAATTAGTTGAAAATGTATATTATAAAAAAATAAATGTATATTATTATTTATTCTTTTTGCTTTTGCAAATGTGTAATTTTTTTACCCAAAGGGTCATAACTGACTCTTTTTCAAAATAATACAAAATTATGACTATCTTAACCAATAAAGATTTTAAGAAGTCTGTAAAATTAGTAAATAATTTATAAAAAAGTTTCATACGTTTGCCCTGAATTCATAATAAATCATCAATACTAAATAATATAGAAAGATGAAAGTTTATGAGGGTTAGTGTCAGATTTTAAAGTGCCCTCACAAAAGAGAATGAAACAAGCACATACGTAAAGACTCAAACAATGATGGAAATAACTATATGCGAGTTCTATCTCATACCTTAGAAATAAACAATTTTAATGAGATAAAATAATTATAAAATTTTAAACGAATGAATTCTATAAAAACAGTTGCTTTAATTTTATTGCTTTTATTTAGCTGTGTTGTTTATTCACAAAAAACAGAGATTGTTTACCTGTCGGGGACTGGTGCCGATAACACGGTAGAATGGGATTTCTTTTGCACAAACGGTCGTAACAGCAGCGAATGGACTACTATTCCCGTACCATCTAACTGGGAGTTAAAGGGATTTGGAATTTATAACTATGGTCACGACTGGCGGAACGAAAACATCAAACTGGGCAAAGAACACGGTCTTTACAAACATGAATTTAATGTGCCTGATGAATGGAAAGGTAAAACAGTGAATATTGTTTTCGACGGATCAATGACCGATACGGAGGTTAAAATTAACGGAAAATTAGCCGGTCCCATACATCAGGGTGCTTTTTACCGCTTTAAATATGACATTTCAAAATTGCTTAAATATGGCGAAACAAGCCTGCTGGAAGTAGATGTAGCAAAACATTCTTCCAACGAATCGGTGAATCGCGCTGAACGGCAGGCAGACTTCTGGATCTTTGGCGGCATCTTCCGTCCGGTTTTCCTGGAAGTTCTTCCTAATATCCATATCAAACGCGACGCAATAGATGCTAAGGCTGACGGTTCTTTTAATATACTCCTTGTCTTGAACGAATCAAAAGATGATTATTCAGTATCGATTGAACTGTTCGATTTAAAAGGTGATAAAATGGACAGGCCAATAATAGAGACAATAGCTAAAGGTACTACCGAAAAAATAATTTCCGGCAAATTCAAAAATGTACAAGCATGGAATCCTGAGTGGCCTAACCTTTACGATATGAGAATCAGTCTTAGCAAAGAAGGAAAAGTAATACACGAGATAACCGAACGGATTGGATTCCGCACAGTAGAACTGCGGAAACATGACGGTTTTTATGTGAATGGAGAAAAGGTGGTCTTCAAAGGTGTTAACCGTCACTCCTTCTGGCCGGAAACCGGTCGCTGTCTGAGTGAAGAGCACCACATGACCGATATCCGTTTGATGAAAGAAATGAATATGAATGCTGTCCGCATGTCCCATTATGTACCGGACAAAAGATTCCTCGAACTATGCGACTCCCTCGGATTATTTGTGCTGGATGAAGTGACCGGCTGGCAGGATGCCTATGATACTATCATCGGTCCGAAACTAATTAAAGAGGCCATATTAAAGGATGAAAACCATCCTTGTGTAGTAATCTGGGATCATGGTAATGAGGGAGGATGGAATTTTGCCAATGAAAAAAGCTTTCATCAATATGATATTCAGAAACGACCGGTAATTTATCCCTGGTTACTGCGCAACGGAGTTGATACACATCATTATCCGGAATATGACTATGCTATCGGACGTTTTGTTTTCGGTAACGATCCCTTTATGGCCACCGAGCTGCTTCATGGCCTTTACGATGGTGGTCACGGTGCCGGACTTGAAGAATACTGGAGAAGTTATCAGTCGTCACCCTTACATGCAGGAGGTTTTTTATGGGTACTTGCCGATGAGGCTGTTTTGCGTACCGATAAACGAGGAAGAGTATTCGATAGTGACGGGAATCATGCACCGGACGGGATTCTTGGTCCACACCGTGAGAAAGAAGGCAGCTTTTATACCATAAAGGAGATATGGTCACCGGTACAGGTGGAACCTTTAATAATAAACCATAAATGGAACGGTAAACTTTTCCTGAAGAATAAATTCATTTATACAAATATGAAATATTGTTCTTTTAAATGGCAACTGATTAAAACTGGTTTTGGAAAAACTAAGGATGATGTTATAGCAAGTGGTAATTTTTCCGGACCTGATGCAGAGCCGGGAGAAACAGTAGGGGTAATAATTGACTGCAAAAAGACTATTCAGAAAGCTGATTTATTCCTTTTCACAGCTATCGATCACCATGGCATGGAACTTTCCACCCTGAGCTGGCCATTGCTTCAGCCGGAAGAAAAAGCCTCAGAAGTGATTCAGTCTCTTTCCTCCAGCGAATCTGAAATAAGTGTCACTGAAGATGAAAAATCTGTTATGGCCTCGGTTGATGATCTTGAAATTGCTTTTTCGAAAGATGACGGCACCATTCTTTCAGTGAACAATCACAAGGGTAATTTGTCTTTTTCAGGCGGCCCTGTTCCTGCAGGTATTGAATCAGATGTCACCGGAGTTAACTGGAAATTACAAAATGACGGCTGTTTCATGCTGGAAGTGTCAACAAACAATTATCCTGAAAAAATGATATGGACTTTGCATAAGAACGGATTATTAAAACTCGAAGCCAGTCCCCTGAGAAAAAGATTGAGTGACATCGATTTTATCGGGATTTCATTTAATTATCCCGAAGAAAAATGCAAGGCAGTCAGGTGGATGGGCAAGGGACCATACCGGGTTTGGAAGAACCGGATGAAAGGAAGTAACATAGGAGTATGGGAGAAAGAATATAACAACACCATAACCGGAGAAAGTTTCAACAATCTTATTTATCCAGAATTTAAAGGGTACCATGGGAATCTTTACTGGGCTGTTCTGAAAACTACCGAATCACCCATCACAATTATCTCAGAAACACCAAACCTTAATTTTCAACTGTTTAAGCCGGCAAAGCCGCAGCACGTGGCAGGAGGAACCTATCCTCCGTTACCCGAAGGGGATATTTCTTTTTTATATGAAATACCTGCCATCGGCACCAAATTTAAACAGGCAGATAAGCTCGGGCCAAAAAGCGGAAAGGGAATTTTCATGGAACGTCCGGGGGATAAGAATTATCCAATAACATTGTGGTTTGATTTTCGGGTATACTACACTACTGACTAACAATTTACCAACATCGTTTTTACACTAATATCATAACATCTTTGTGTCTTTATTTTTATTACTAAAAATTTATATAACTTTACAAAAAATTGTAACAGTGACATTTGAAAAAACATACAAAATAAAAAACAATGAATTGACTATCAGGCTTCCCGAAAAATTCAAGTCAATCAAAAAAGTTCGGGTTATTGTTGAAGAAGTTGAAAATGAAAGAAGTAAAAAAATTCAATTACTAAAAAAAGCTTCTACTGATCCACTTTTTAATTCTGATATTGAAGATGTTAAAAAGGATTTCCGATTTTCAGACAGAGAAGCGATATGAATTTTAAAAAATGGGATATTTGGAGGGCGAGTCTTGATCCTGTAATAGGTTCCGAACAAGGAAAATCAAGGCCTGTGCTAATAATAAGTGAAAATGATATCAATTATTTACTAAATATTGTAAATATTATTCCTTTAACATCTCGTAAAGAAGGTAGAACAATTTACCCAAACGAAGTACTAATTCCTCACACCAAATATGGTCTTGAAAATGAGTCCATTGCCCTTTGCCATCAAATACGGACTATTGACAAAAAAAGACTATCAAAACGTTATGGTTATTTATCGAGCAAATTTCTTCAAAGAGAAATTATTGAAGCCGTAAAATTTCAGTTGGGAATCGATTAATAAACTTACTACATAATATTCATCTGCTTATGACAGATATGATCAGTATTAGCAACATGTTCCACTCTATAAACAAATATTTACTTACCGTTTATAACAAAACACCACTTAAAGTAATTGAAAGAAAAAGATTACAATCATATTATCTTTTTCAATAATCAAAATAAAAGTTAAATATCACTATATTTGAAAAAAAAATGTCATGCAAACAATTCGACTACGGGTAAATGATAGTATTTTTCAACAACTTATGGGTTTTCTTAAGCACTTCAATAAGAATGAAATTGAAGTAATTAGCGAAAACGAGGAATATCTTTCAATTCAGGAATACCTAAAAAAAGAATTGGAAAACATAGAACACGGAACAGCAGAATTTATAAGTTTCAGTCAACTCGACGAGAAACTTGAATCTACCATCCGGAAATATGAAGATAAAAATACTTAAGTCTTTTAAAGACAAACTGAATAATCAAATTGAGTACATTGCCCATGATAAACCTCATGCAGCACGAAAATTTAAATCGGAAATATTACAGCGAATAAAGGAAATACCCCGGATGCCATATAAAAACCGGAAATCAATTTTCTTTAGCAGAAATGATATTCGGGATCTGATTTACAAAGGATATACTGTGGTATATAAAATCAATAAGAAGGAAAATTCGATAGAAGTTTTTGGATTTACAAAATTTCAAAACAATCCATTTAGAAATCAATCCCGTTAAAACACTTCCATTGCTGATGTGGATTTGTCACATAGACATTATCCAAAAATGTCCAACAAACCTTTTGAAAATCCGATACCGGTCAATCTAACCTTTTTTTAAAAACCTTATTACAAATCGAAGTTCTATAATAAAAACTAGCAATCTTCCCGCACAAAATCTTATTCACCTTATTAAATCCCCCTGTACGACTGATAATGTAATTAATTTAAAGATATTTTTGACTGCAATAAATTTGTATGCTGGAAATCAAACTTTTAAAATTCATTTTATATTGATAATTTCAATAACAGGCATTTCCTGCAGATTCTGCATGGCATTAATAAGTCCTGCTTTTTGATAGTTGAAAATATCAGCCAAAGTTATCCGGCAAACAGAAATTTTTCCTTCCTCCAAAAGCCTGGCTCTTTGAGTACCGTGCAGTAAAGGAGTGTCAGGTGTCCACCACCTGTAACCATCGAAAAAGATCACATTTGCTGTAAAACTATCAGTGACAAAACCGTTTTTAATAATCAGTATATCGTCACAATCGCCCCTTTGTGCATATAATTTTTCAAGATATTGGCGGTCAGTAAATTTATATCTGTAATTGATTTGATTATCTTCAATAAGTTTCAAACTTTTTACTTGCTGGTACCGGTGAT
This sequence comes from uncultured Prolixibacteraceae bacterium, assembly GCA_964611525.1. Lineage (GTDB taxonomy): Bacteria > Bacteroidota > Bacteroidia > Bacteroidales > Prolixibacteraceae > JAAYJR01. The sequence goes on along the minus strand of CAZTAL010000092.1, from coordinate 295 downwards.
GCAGAAATTCTATTTTCTTTATGGTTTCATCATAAACTACCCGGCAACGGTACATTCCGCTTTTACATTCAGCAGGTATTTTTATCATTTGGGCAAGGTTTATTTCATCATCTATTCCGAAATAATTCTTACGGGCAAGGTTAAATCGCCTCTGATGGAACCGAAGATTGAACAACTGTCCATCTTTGCATTTAATGGTTTCAAGCAATTGGCACATAGACTTTATTTATCATTTCCTCGTATTCAGTCATGCAACGGCTCATAAAAGTTATTCCTCCGCCGCTTTTGTACACAA
>CAZTAL010000091.1:0-5545 GCA_964611525.1 uncultured Prolixibacteraceae bacterium | reverse complement strand
ATCCATAATCTGAAAAATTGTAGCATTTTTCAGATTGATGTCCATTTTCCTTTCGAGATCAAGATCTTCGTTCTTATAAAGGAAAACGAATTCACTTTTTTCCTCCACTAAAGCTATCAGGTCGACAATATTCCCGTTTTTAAGTTTGATGTCAAGACGGGTGTCTTGCGAGTAACTGTTGGCACTCACAGTGAGAATCCAACCAATCATTAAAAAAAATGTCAAACGCATAATCCGCCTCCACTTTTTTTTGATTCCCCAATTAAAGGAACCGATTAAACAAAAATTTTTCATAATTTTGTACGATTTAGAATTAATACTATTATTTGGTATTATTTTACTCAACCCGGGAGATGTGCCAGCATCCTCCGGGTTTTTTCTATTTCATCACATAATGCCTGTCGTTTATATCCATAAATTCCAATCCTGTTAATTTTGAGAGATATTCAAATACCTCATCTTTTCCCTGGGTTACATCCATTTTACCTGTTATCTGAATTGAACCTTTGAATGGATCATCAAACTGGATGCGAACATTATAATAACGCTCCAGTTTTTTCACGACTCTGCTCAAATCTGTATTTGAAAAACTGAACAAACCTTCGGTCCATAGTATATAAGGTTCCACATCAACCTTATAAATACGGGTTTCATATGTTTTTTTGTTAAAATATCCCAGTTCCCCGGGTGAAAGACGTAATCCTTTTTCAAATAAACCACCTTTTATTTTTTTAATTTCAACACTTCCATCGACGAGCACGGTCTGTATTGAATAATCCTCCGGATAGGCTAATACATTAAACCTTGTCCCTAACACCTCAATCCTTGCATCGACAGTTTTAACAATAAAAGGATGCTCTTCATTTTTCTCAATATCAAAAAAAGCCTCGCCTGTTAAAAAGACTTCCCGCGTTTTATCTACAAATTTAGAAGGATATACTAACCGGCTTCCTGCATTCACCCAAACACGTGAGCCATCAGAAAGAGTAATTACTGAGCGGTTACCGTAAGGAATTATTAGAGTGTTCATCTCAGGTGGCTCATTTTTGGATTCAGACTCTTTTTTAATGGTTTGCTCCTTGTTCAGTATAATCTTTCCTTCTTTTGAATATTCAAGTTCCGACTCACCCGAATTAAGTGCAATCTGTTCATCGTCTCCGATAATGAGTACAGGATCATGTAACTGAACAGGTAGCGCAGTATTTTCATATGCAATCTGTGACTGCCTTTTTCCCATGTATAAATAAACTATACCTCCGCCAATAGCCAAAAATAAAAGGGCTATAGCTGCATATCGCATTAAATTACGCATAAAAATGTAACGATGTTTTTTAACATCATTTTTCCCCAGTTGCAATACAATTTTTTTTGCTAAGGACCTTTTTTCAAGATCAGTCAGCTTTTTATCTGTAAACTTAAAGTATATTTCTATTTTCGATTTCAATTCTTTGATCTGCCCTGCCTCTTCGGGATTTGCACCTAAATAATGATCCCAATATGAATTAATTTCAGGGGATGGATGAAATATCCATTTGAAAAACAGAGGGTTCTCTATTAAACGGTCGTAAAAATTCATTCTAATGATTATGATTTCTGAGTATAAGAGTAAAAGGGATTGAAAAAGGGACGAAAATTAACTATGTTGTAAAACATATTAATATTTATTATTTTTTTTTCATAAGACAATAGAAATTAATGCGGAATTTAATTCTTATAAATGAAGTATTTATTTTTTCTTCATTTCAACAGATTGCAAATTATATTATTAGCAAAGTAGAATCAGCGCAAAAATCAAAAAGTGAATTGATAACTTTACTCAATTTGATTGAGATTTTGCCCGTCGGAAAAACAACAGTAAAAAAATCACTTTTTTCTGAATTCAAGGATTTCGAAGATGGATTACAAAATTTTTGTGCTGAGGAAGCCAGAATCGGGACTATAATTACAAGGAATATCAAGGATTATTCTAAAAGTGAACTTGTAGTTCAGACTCCCAAAGATTTTCTTGCTGAATTTGAGATGCCAAATTCTTAAGCAATTTTTACTGATAAAAAGATTTATGAAACAACACAAACAAATTAATAAATTTTTTTTCCAGTTTTCCACGGAGTAATTGTATGATTCTATATACCTGTTTTTTTACTGTATCAGGATTGATTGTCAGCAGATCGCCAATTTCTTTGTATGTAAGTCCGCTGTTGAATTTCAAGAAAAGCAGCTCTCTTTTTTTTACATCCAGATCCTGAACTTCCTTTTGAAGTATTTTTAAATGCTCTTCATGTATTTCATTATCAGAGGATTCTTCTAGGCTGAATGAAAGATCAAAAGTTTCATGAATATGATCCTGACATAAATAGTGGCTGTTTTCCCTCAATTTCCCGTAAATATTATGCTTAAGTGTTTTAAAAAGATAGTATTCCAGCGATTCCGGATTCCTTAATCGAGAATTGTATTTATAAAGATCAATGAACATGTCATGGATCGCATCACGAAGAAGGGCACGATCGGAAGTTATCCTGGAACCATAAGAAAATAGGACATCTACAAATTCATTGTAGATAGTTTCAAAAGCCTCACGGTCGCCTGATCTGAACTTATCCCAGATAAATTGCCAATATTCTTTTTCAGCCAGTGAATCCAAAACTGTTAGTTTAATTAATTTATAGAGTCTGGTTTAAAAAGGCGCCTCGGGCCCTTTTTAAACAAATTTGTAAAATTGATATTCAATTAGTTATATAAAGATAAAAAAGTTTTATACTGAACTCATTTATAGATTCAATAAGCAAAATTAATAAATAAATTTTTCCTATACTAAAATACAAAAATTATAAATAATCTCATGAAAAATATCACTTACATTTGAAATTCAAACTTTTTAAATAAAAAGTAATTAATCGTTATTTATCAATACACCGCCTGAAAAACAACTTCCCGCAGACCTGCCGGCTTTGAATTTTGTTTATCAATATATATCCGCACCGTTAGTCTTCCGTCTTTCACTTTTACAATTCTCTCAGTAGTCCATTCGAATTCTCCCGAACCAAGAGACGTCGTTAAAGCGGTTATCCCTTCAAATTCTATTTTCTGCCATGACTGTAAATACAGATCCCCAACTTCAGCACGTATACGGTAAACGCCATTACGAACATTTATCTCATAATCGTAATAATTATATGGATTTTTACATTCTGCCGGCGTTCCTTCAAATAAAATTTTTTTCAAACGAACATTGCCTTTATCTCCCGCCGTTATTGTTTCCACCTTATCGGCAGTATTCCATATACCTGTCTTCCATCCTTTGCCTGTATAATCTTCAAATGCAAGATTATTCTTCCGGTTCCCGCTGAGATGTGCCGGTTTCCCGAAAACTATCCGTCCTCTTGTAAAAGTCCTTGAATAATTGACTGCCTGCCCGAAATAAAGGCTGTAAATCTGCGGAAACCCGTTGATCATATTATAAAAACAGTTCTCAAGGGACGGAATTGTATCAGATTTAATTATTGCAAACTGTATGTGCCCCCAGCCCTCATTGCCCCAAACAGTTCCTATTAATTCTCCACGTATGATCTCCCGTCCTTCTTTTACTAGTAAATTTTTACTGAACAAATGATTATAAATATAATAAATATTAGGCTGCCGTTGACTCTCAAGTAAAACACAAGCGTCATCGCCTCCTCCGTTCAATCCATTTTTTGCAACCTTCGCCACCCTGCAATCTTCAATGGATACCAGCCAGTGCTTTTCTATTCCCCGTGCATCATGCAAATCAATCCCGATTCCCTCATAAGAACGGTAATAATTTCCTCCCCTGCCTTGATCTCTACCTAACCATGAAAACATATAACTATTTTCATCAGCTCCCCATAAAAAGCCATTATTAAAGCTTACTGGGAATACATATTTATCCGCTTCTAATAAGGGTTTAAATGATAAACTCAGGCAAATTAATGCATCTTTGGTAAGGAGTCTGTGTACCAATGAATCACCTGTCAGACCCTTTAAATTCCTGTTATCGGCCACAAATATTCTTATACCTCTCAACTCACAAGGCAATGACCGTCGTGCCACCTTCAGCCATAAAGTATCATTATCGATCCTGATCTGGTTAAAATGATTTTTTATCTGAACTAATTCTACTTCAACATTATTAAAAGTTACCTTTTCACCGGCATTCATATTATAATAAAATCCATTGCCCCACTGAAAATTTGCGGAACTGTTATTTTGGGCAACCACAATTTGGGCAACCATAAATAATAAAGAAAATGAACGTAGTATAAATATGAAAATTTTCTTTTTCATCTCATTATAATTGTTTATTTTAACGATATGAGATGGAATTCGTCATTTATAATGTTTCTCCTGTATTAACGATAGTACATGACTCGTTTCATCTTAATCTTTTTTATTCCGGTATAATTACAAAACATCTTCCTGCATTAATCATTAGGGGTTTCCCCAAACTAAAAAAACTGCAAACTTATCAGTACTCTGTGGAAAACCGTTCAGGGTGCTTCCCCTTTATTCCTTTCTCACGGAAAAAATCTTTCAGTCTTTTTATATCTTTTCCCTGATCATCAGAGAGATCAAATTTATCCCAGATGGTCATCTGCTTGCGTCCCCAGTCAAAAGTAACAGGATAAACAGGAACGCCGGTAGTTATTGCAATAACATGAAAGCCTGCTTTCCATCTTTTGGTACGTTCCCTGGTTCCTTCCGGTGTGATTGCCAGTTGAAGATATTCTCTTTCATTAAACAACCTGATAACCTGTCTTATCACATTTGCTCCTCTTGAACGGTCAATTGATATCCCTCCCATTTTCTTAAGAAAGAATCCCAAAGGCCAGAAAAAAAATTCTTTCTTGATAAGAATATTCGCCTTACCCCCTAAAGATCTGTAATACAGCCAGGCAACAACAAAATCCCATGCACTTGTATGCGGCACTCCCACAAAAATACATTTTTTTTCGGACACCGCTTCCCCGATAGCCTTCCATCCAATTAATCTAAATATGAATTTACATATCTTTTGCATTCTTATATTCTAAAAATTAATATCATAACCTCCAATGGAAAATCCGGTAGAAAGAGAAACCATATTGACTAAATTTCTTTAAAAAGTTAATTAACTTCGTAATTCCGTAAAAATATTCAAATCTATATAAAATGAAACTAACAAGTACTTTATCAATCAAAAGTTTTTTTCAATAAGAATAAACTATTATTACAAAATCCCTTTGGATTTTATTAATTTGCTATCAAATATAGCAATTTTGACATTGTTTCCTCTTGCCTTAAGAGTAATTTGATTTTTCGTGGGATTTTACTTTCAACATTTCTGGCTTTATGCATTTTTTTCATAACTTCTTTAGGGTCAATCTCTGCAAATTTTTCTTCCAATGATTTTTTGCCTGTCAGCATTATCTCCATATATTCAGGATTTTCAAGATTCTTGATTAATGGTGTGTCAGCAAACATAGTTTGCAGTTTTTTACACATAGAGTTATTTCCTGTTGTTCTTCGATGTGCTCTTCTGATTGTTCTG
>CAZTAL010000090.1:0-33536 GCA_964611525.1 uncultured Prolixibacteraceae bacterium | reverse complement strand
GAAAGCATCTTCTGTATTTATGATTGGTTTTGTGTTTAGGGGTTTGTAAATCATCAATCATCTTCAAAAGCGTCCATAGCTTTCCCCTTTCTTCTTTTTTAAATCATTTCCGGTTTTATTTGACGCCACCTTCTTTATAATTATCTTTGGCACTGCTGGAGTTTTGTTTTTATAGACGAAATCTTCCGAAAGTTTAAATATATTTTTGTAATTATGGTCGTTTCATTTGATAGGGTTTGTGTTAGTTTTGGAGGATTCGATCTGATAAGGGAGGCTTGTTTTTTAATAAATCAGGATGAAAGGATTGGATTAATTGGTAATAACGGTGCCGGTAAAACTACTATTTTAAAACTTATGGCTGGAATTATGAAGCCTTCCTCCGGTCAAATTTTAATGTCTAAAGAAACTACTATAGGATACCTACCACAGCAAAAAAAAATAATCGACAATAAATCCTTGCTGGCTGAAACAATGCAGGCTTTCGGTGAGGTTTTGAAACTGGAGTCCGATATCAGTCGGTTGAATAATGAAATTGCAACATCGACTGATTTTCATTCTGAGGACTATCTGAGTAAGCTGGACAGGCTGACAGAAAAAAATGCCCGTTATTCAATACTGGGAGGAGATACATACAAGGCGGAGATTGAGCAAACATTGCTCGGACTCGGATTTGAAAGGAGTGATTTCGACTGCCCTACTTCTCACTTCAGCGGGGGATGGAGGATGAGGGTTGAACTGGCTAAAATATTATTGAAAAAGCCCGATGTTATTTTACTTGACGAACCTACCAATCATCTTGATATTGAGTCAATACAATGGCTGGAGAATTTTCTTAAAAATTACCGTGGTGCAGTTATTCTTGTAACTCACGATAAAGCATTTCTTGATGCCATTACTACCCGTATCCTGGAAATATCATTTGGAAAAATCACAGACCGGAAAATGAACTATTCCGCTTTTGTTAAATGGAAAAAAGAACAGCGTGAAATCAGGGAGGCTGCATACCGGAATCAGCAAAAAATGATCGAAAATGCCGAAAAATTTATTGAGAGGTTCAGATATAAGGCTACAAAGGCTGTGCAGGTGCAATCAAGGATTAAACAACTTGAAAAGCTGGAGCGGATCGAGATTGAAGATGAGGACAAGGCAGAAATGCGAATTGATTTTCCTCCTGTCCCCCGTTCTGGGAAAATGGTTGTGGAAGCAAAAAATATTACTAAGAAGTATAATAGTAATTTAGTTTTAGATAATATTGACCTTTTAATTGAGAGAGGAGAAAAAGTTGCTTTTGTCGGTAGAAATGGAGAAGGAAAAACAACTCTTGTGCGTATCATCCTTCAGCAACTGAAGCATGGAGGATCTATAATAAAGGGACATAATGTCAGAATTGGTTATTTCGCCCAGAATCAGGCTGAATTGCTGAATGGTGAGTTAACTGTTTTTGAGACTGTTGATGAAATTGCTGCAGGGGAAGTTAGGACAAAGATGCGGGATATTCTGGCTGCCTTTCTTTTTTCAGGCGATGATATTGACAAAAAAGTAAAAGTGCTTAGCGGTGGTGAAAGGTCCAGACTGGCAATGATACGGTTAATGCTTGAGCCGGTTAATTTTCTTGTTCTTGATGAACCGACAAACCATTTTGATATGCGATCGAAGGAGATATTAAAAGAGGCTCTTATTAATTTTGGTGGTACTGTAGTTATAGTTTCTCATGACAGGGAATTTCTGGACGGGATTGTGGATTGTGTTTATGAGTTCAGGAACAAAAAGATAAAACAACATCTTGGCGGCATTTATGATTTTCTGAGAAAAAAGAAAATAGAGACTATGAAAGAGTATGAAAATGTCATTATAGCTGAAGACGGGAAGAAAAGAATTAATGAAAAAAATCAGTCTGATAAGGGATTGAAAAATTTCGAAGAACGTAAGGAGATTAACAGAAATATTTCCAGGCTGGGAAAAAATATTGCTGCAACGGAGGAGGTCATCGGGGAATTGGAGCATGAAATATCAGTAATGGATCGTGTGTTGTCATCCTCAGCGGTTGTCAGTGATCAGTCATTTTTTGAGTCATATGATAAGCTAAAGCAGCAGTTGAAAGATACATTTGAAAAATGGGAGAGGGATCATACGGAATTGGAAATATGGAAGTCAAAATTAGCCGGTTATGAATAAAGAGGAATATATTTACGGAACCAGGGCGGTAATTGAAGCAATTAAGGATGGACGGCCTGTTGATAAAATATTGGTAAAAAAGGGCATAAGCAATGAGTTAGTTTCTCAGCTTTTACCTTTAATGAAAGACCATGGTATTCCTTTTCAGTTTGTGCCCCTTGAAAAAATAAACAGGATCTCACGGAAAAATCATCAGGGAGTCCTAGCGTTTCTGTCGCCTATTGAATTTGAAGACATCGAAATGCTCCTGCCAGGTTTGTTCGAGTCGGGTGCTGATCCGTTAATAGTAGCAGTTGATAAAGTTACGGATGTAAGGAATTTTGGAGCGATAGCCAGAAGTGCGGAGTGTGGCGGTGTACATGCTATCATAATACCCCGGAAAGGTATGGCGAGGATTGGCGCTGATGCTGTTAAGACATCCGCGGGGGCACTTAACTATATACCGGTTTGCAAATCAGCTAACCTCGCTTCTTCGATCAGGTTCTTGAAAAATTCGGGTATAAGAATTATTGCGGCGTATGAAAAAGCAACAAAATCTTATACGGATTCTAAAATGGATGTGCCCTTATGCATTATACTGGGATCGGAAGATAAAGGTATTTCACCGAAAATACTTGATATGGCTGATGAGCAGGTCAGAATACCTTTATATGGGAAAATTGAATCTCTTAATGTGTCGGTTGCTGCGGCATTGATTATTTTCGAAGCTGTTAGGCAAAGAGGAGTCATTCCGTAAGGTACTCTAATTGTGGATGGGTATTGTTCTTTTAAACGATTCCTCAAGTGAAATAAATGTTTCAGTACTTGAAATGCCGCTTATTTTTTGAATCTGGTTGCTCAGTATTTTTTTTAGATGTTCATTGTTTTTAGCATAAACCTTAATGAATATTGCATATTGTCCTGTCGTGTAATGGCACTCAACGATCTCCGGAATTAATTTTAATTTTTTTACAACTTCTGAAAAAAGACTTCCCTTATCCAGGTAAATGCCTATATAACTGCAAGTCCTATACTCTATTTTTTTAGGATCAATGTGGTAACCCGAGCCAATGATTATTTCGCATTCAATCATACGCGACACCCTTTGATGAACAGCCGCCCTTGATATACCTACTTTTTCAGCAACATCTTTAAAAGGGATTCTGGCATTTTGGGTAATAATGTCCAGAATATTTAAATCGATGTCATCTAAAATATGTTTTGAAGTCATTATATAATATTTTATATCAAATGTATAAAAAAAATTATTGTTGTCCGGTAAAATTCCAAACAAAGGATTAAGATTATCTATTCTGTAGTATTTTTAGGCCGGGATTATCAAATTAAGATGGGATACTTTTTTCTGCTTATTTTTTTAAACGTTATCCTGGTTAATGTTGCCGGATAGTATTTTTTCTTTTGAAATTGCATCTGAAATATCTTTGCCGGAAGGTTCCTGGAAGACCCTGAGCTCAAATTCAGGGATCACTGCCAGTATATGATCAAAGATATCGGCTTGTATTGATTCATAACGAGACCATGATTTGTCTTTACAAAAAACATATATTTCCATTGGTAGTCCTCTTTCGGTGGGATTAAGGTGACGTACCAGAAAAGTCATATTATCGTTCACTTTTGGATGCTGGTGGAGATAAACTTCCAGATATTTTCTGAAAACACCTATATTAGTTTGTCTTCTTCCGCTTATCAGATCTTCATCGGAAATATTTTTCTTTTTATTATATTCCCTGATCTCCATTTCTTTTTTTCTTACATAATCTTTTATCAGCAAGAATTTTTCAAATCGTTTCAACATTGCGCTATCACATAGTTTTATGCTGTTCATGTCAATGTTCACAGATCGTTTAATTCTTCTTCCTCCTGATTCTTCCATACCTTTCCAGTTGATAAAGGATTCGGAAACCATTGCATAGGTAGGAATGGTCGAAATGGTTTTGTCCCAGTTCTGAACTTTAACCGTGTTAAGTGTAATATCAATGACAGATCCGTCTGCCCTCCTACTTGGCATTTCCACCCAGTCACCTATTTTTATCATGTTATTCCCCGAGAGTTGTATAGAAGCAACAAAACCCAAAATGGTATCTTTAAAAACCAAAAGCAGAACAGCCCCCATAGCTCCCAGTCCTGCCAACAGAACAGTCGGATCACGTTCTATAAGAATAGAAATTATAAATATACCCGAAAGGGAAAAAATAAGTATTTTAAAAAGTTGAATGTATCCTTTAATAGGCCGGTTGCGCGCGTAAGGTGTTGTATTATAAATATCAAGTCCCGTATTTAACAATGAATTTAATAAAAAGATTATGATAAAAACAAAATAGATACGGGCTATTTTATTAATTATACCTGCAAGAGAAAAATAATAATCGCGCGAAAGCATTTCAACGGTTGCTTCGCTTAACTGACTAATATCATGGTTTACAGCAGGATAAGAAAAATTTGCCGTGTAATACAGAATTAGGGCGGGAGCTAAGTGAGCTATCCAGCTGAAAACTTTTCGTTTTACAAGGAAATCATCCCATTTGGTTTTTGTGCGACGCGCGACACGGGTAGCAATATGAATGAGAGTTAATCGGGTAATATAATGTGCGAGCCAGATTATTATAATGATCAACAGGAGTGTCGAAATTGCTGCTCCCGGTTTAGCCATAAAGGAGATCTCTTCAATTTCACGAATGTTTTCCAACAGAAACTTATATACAGATCTCATTTTTTATACAGATTTTAATGTTATTTTAGCCAAAAATAATAAATGCATCGGATATGAAGCGGAAGTTGTTAGTAATAATTTTGGTTTTTCCCATGTTGGCGGTGGGACAGGATGTTTTTAACAGATATTTCATCAATAAATCTTTGCGATTTGATTTTTGTCTGGGAGGAAATGCAGGGGAGACTAATGTATATCCGAAACAGATGAAGGAGGAACCCTATTGGGCGGGATCTCATATTAATCTGATTGATACATTCAACTACGGAACGTATCGTGTCAGGGTTTTTGATGAAAGCTCCGGCAGCCTTTTATTCTCCAGAGGATTCTGTTCCCTTTTCCATGAATGGCAGACAACAGCCGAAGCAAAAAAGGTCGACAGGATATTTTATCATTCTGTTGTTTTTCCTTATCCTCAAAAAAATGTCAGGTTGGAAATCTACAGGCGCCAATGGAACGGGGAATTCACAAACATTTATACAACAATTATTGATCCGGAAGATTATTTTATTTTACATGAGAGTTCCCCTGATTTCGAACATATTTCGATAATGCATAATGGAGATCCCCGCCATAAGGTGGACATTGTGATTCTGCCAGAAGGATATACACGGAATGAAATGGACAAGTTCATTGAGGATGCTCGAAGGGTTACAGGTTATTTATTTGAAGAAGAACCTTTTAAGTCGGAAAAATTGAAGTTTAACATCAACGCCGTTTTAGTACCTTCTAATGATTCAGGAACAGATGTACCGGGTGAAAATATTTATAAAAACACTTATTTTAATTCGACATTATATACTTTTGATATATCAAGATATCTGACCACAAGTGACCTGGAAAAAATATGTGATGTTGCCGGTGTTGTTCCTTATGATCAAATTTATTTATTGGTAAATACAGAGCGATACGGGGGTGGGGGATTTTATAATTTCCTTAATATTTGTTCATCTGATAATCGCCTTACAAATGATGTCTTTATTCATGAATTCGGGCATGGCTTTGCAGGTCTGGGTGATGAATATTACACCTCCGAAGTGGCCTATGAAGATTTTTACAATTTAGAAATAGAGCCTTGGGAGCCAAACCTTACTACCTTAAAAGATTTTGATAAAAAATGGAAGTCAATGATTGCAGATTCTATTCCTATACCAACCCCACGCGAAGAAAGATACAATAATTCTGTTGGTGTATTTGAGGGGGGAGGGTACATGGCTAAAGGCATCTATAGTCCTTATACCAATTGCCGGATGAAAAGCAACACAGCCGAATATTTTTGTCCTGTTTGTCAGCAAGCTATTCGTGAAATGATTGATTTTCACTGTAAATGATAAATTTGCGGACAAGCACAACACTAGTAGCGACTTTTATGGACAGAAACTACTATGTTTATACTAATGTTTAATAAGGACCGATTTTTATTAATTCGGTAGTTTTAAGAAAAAATTAGGGAAAAACAGGATTGCGATAGTTTTGATTTTAGCAATATTACCATTTTCCCCCGAAAAAAGATTGGGGATTCAACTCCCCGGCCTTTTTTCAGTTTTTTCCCTTTTTGGATAAAGAATTAGTTATTAAATGAGCAACAATCAAGCCCACGCCACCAAATAAAAATATCATAGTAAAAAATGCAGCCACTTCATTAATAACTGTTGAAAGAGCATAACCGGCAATTACGCCGATAGCAACAGCAACTAAAAATATTCCCCATTTTAATAAAGAATATTTAGAAGGTGAATTTTTAAAAAGAGAGGCGTCAGCTCCTTTTTCAATAAGTGATTGCCGTATTTTCATACGAGTTGTCCAGTATACATACAAAATAGCGAAAAGTGTGAGAAAAAATGCTATTGGTACAAGAACTTCCACAAGATGTTCCATGATAGTAATTTTTAAATTAATGAATTTATTTTAATATTCTCTGACCTTATGACGCAGCAATATCGTATCGGTTACATTTTTTATATTCTTTTGTTTAAAAAGAACGCCAAGCGCCTTTTTTTTAAAACCATTAAATTAGTTTATAGCTATTTATATAAATAATAAATACTTTTTCAGGAAAATTTTTACTTTTTATACTAAACAATTTGATAAATTTGTAACCGTATAATATTTTTTTCGTCAAATGTACAAATGGAAAACAAAGGCGATAATTATTATATTGAAAAAGTATTAAACGGACAAACCAGATATTTTTCACATATAGTGGAAAAATATCAGGATGTTGTTTTTTCTGTTGCCTTAAAAGTTCTCAGAAATCGTGAAGATGCCGAGGAGGCGGCTCAGGAAAGTTTTGTCAAAGCCTACACGTCCCTGAATAAATTCAGAGGTAAAGCAAAATTTTCAACATGGTTGTACCGGATTACATATAACACTTGTATATCTGCTACCCGTAAGAAAAAATATGATATTTCCTATATTGATGAGGTTAAAGTAAATGATGAATCGGAAGAAATAAATATTGACGGTTTGCCTGAAGAGAAACGTGCCGGATATATCAAAGTAGCTCTGGAAAAACTTCCTAAAGATGAATATACATTAATATTTCTATATTATTTTGAAGACCAGTCTATTGAGGAGATCAGCAAAGTAACAGGTCTCAGAATCAGTAATACAAAAGTGAAGCTGCACAGGGCACGCAAAAAAATATATACAATACTAAATGAAATGTTGAAAGACGAATTATATACAATATTATAAAATGAGCATATGCTTATGTTTTTAAATAATGTTAGTAAAAGCTAAGTGCGATAATTAAAATTTTAAAGAGATGAACAGATTTGAAGAGGATAATGAATTAAGAAGGCTTATTAAAAGTATGAAGCCGGAATCTCTCGGCGCTGATTTTTCTTCAAAGGTAATGATGCGTGTACATGAGAAACAGGAGGAAATGGACAGGATCAGAAGTGAGAGGATATTCGGGAAGTGGTTCTGGATTATATTGGCAGCTTTTATTAGCTTGTTTATGATTGTGATTTTTGTCCCGGAAACTACTTCATATCCATCAGCATTCCCTGGTATTATACCGGAATTTGACAGAGAGACTATTTCTGCCTTATATTCTTCGCTTTTTAAAACCTTTGATGTTATTCCAACCAGTGTTGCAGGCATTCTCCTTGCCTCTTCATTACTTCTTATTCTTGAGGGATTATTAAGTTCACGAGTCAGGGTTTATTAGTAACAAAAATTTTTGAAGGTACAGGTTCTGTTATTCCTTTCCTTGTTGAAATATCATAAAGATTTCTTATTGCATTTTTACCTTCTTTCCCTAGTTCGAGTGTATAATCATTAATGTATAGGTCAATATGATTTTTTATAACCCGGGGATCCATCTCGCGGGCATATTTTTTTATGAAAGAGTAGCCGGAACCCGGATTTTCGAAAGCATACATAATACTGGATTTGATAATACGGTTTACTTTCACCTGAGTGTTTTTATCAATATTACGGCTTACAGTTATTCCGCCCAGTGGAATTGGATTACCGGTCTTTTTTCCCCAGCTTTCACCCAAGTCGATTATTTTTTTCAATCCTTTTTGTTTATAGGTAAATCTGTTTTCATGAATAATTACACCAACATCTGCCTTGCCATCAAGAACAGCTTTCTCAATATCAGAAAAGAGATATTCCTTTTTATTCAGGGCTTCGGGAAACTCCAAGCTGAACAGCAGGTTGCCCGTGGTAAATTTACCTGGTATAGCTATTTTCAGGTTTTTTATCTCGTCAGGAAATATTTTACGTTTTGCGATTAACAAAGGGCCGTTTTTTCTTCCCAGAGCGTTGCCGGATGTGAGCAGAATATATTTTTGGGCTGCATATGCATATGCATGAAAGCTTATTTTTGAAATATCAATTTCATTATTTAGAACCTTACGGTTTAATTCTTCTATATCGGCCATAATTATTTCAAATTCCATGCCGCACGTATTCACTTTGCCATTTACTATTGCATGGAAAATGAATGTATCATTCGGACAGGTCGAAAATCCAAGTGTTAGCTTCATAAAGTCTAATATTCAGTCATGTTAATATTTTTCAACAGAGAAAGTAATGTTGTTTTTAAATTCTCCAGAGCCAATGGAATATCCCAGTTTGAGGAATCACGTGGTTCTACATAATTTGATATTGCCCTTATCTGGCAACAGGGGATACCCTTGTTTATACATACATAAAAAACAGCTGCTCCCTCCATTGTTTCCAGGTCAGCCCCGAATTTTTGTCTTATTTCGGCTATGCTGTTAATATTACCATGACTCCTGTTTGTTGTTATACCGTGAACTTCTTTCATATTTTTTAGCTGATTCAGAGAGGAGGCTTTAAGTAACCCATTCTTAAAGGGAAATTCATTTTCATCGATAAATCCGGTTTCAAACAGGGTTAAAAATTTTTCGCTTTTTTCGATTCCCATATCTGCGAATTCCTCAGTAACCACATTCTCCACTTCACCAATTTTTAACATGGGATTTAAGCTGCCTGCAATGCCAATGTTCATTACCATGTCGTATTTGGTTTTATTAAGTGCATTTGTAAGCCGGTAAGTAGTTGAAATAGTTCCAATGCCTGCCATTAATATATCTATTTCGTTGCCGGAGAAATGGTATGACTTAAGAAAATCATGCTTTTCTTTTATGAATTTCATTTCATCTGCAAGCATTTTTATTTCCATCGGCATTGCTGCTGCAATTAAAATTTTCATTTTTCAAATTTCCTTAAAATTTATCTTTTTTAAAAAACCTTTTATCTTTAATACTCATTTCATGAAAAAAAGTTAATCTTTGTATCAATTTTAATTATAATATTATGCGGTTATCTGAAATTATTGATTCAAATGGCTCCGAAAGAGACCAAATTATTGATGACAAAATTACTGAAGAACTTTCAAAAAATTATGAAAATATTTTGAAATTGATAGGAGAGGATATTGCCCGTGACGGACTCAATAAAACTCCTGAGCGTGTAGCTAAATCTCTTCAGTTTTTATTACAGGGATACAAGACTGATCCGGTAAAAATATTGAAATCTGCGATGTTTAAAGAAGATTACCGTCAAATGGTTATTGTAAAGGATATTGAGATATATTCTCTTTGTGAACATCATTTGTTGCCATTTTTTGGTAAAGCTCATGTAGCATATATTCCTGACGGGATGATAACAGGCCTGAGCAAAATTGCCCGTGTAGTTGATGTATTTGCACGTCGTTTACAAGTCCAGGAGCGATTAACTTCACAGATAAAGAATTGCATTCAGGATACATTGCACCCGCTTGGTGTTGCTGTTGTTATTGAAGCACAGCATTTATGTATGCAAATGCGGGGCATTCAGAAACAGCATTCTATCACTACCACTTCAGATTTTACAGGTGCATTTCAGAGAAACGCTACCAGGGATGAATTTATTAAGTTAATAAGCTCTAAATTAAGCTGAGTCTGTTTAGAAAGTCCGCTGACTACGTTATGCTTGTCCTCAAAATGGTCATATATTATTTACTTAGGCATTGATGCCGGGATATGAACAAGGGGCTTATTAGCTCTTGTATTAGTGCCGTGACTAATGAATAAGTATCATAATGAGTGCTATGGCTCAATAACTATTTTTTGCCGGGCTTAAAGAAATTCAATACAAACCGGAGCGGGGATATTTATTTCATTGTTTGTATATTCAGGCATACCGGTATTTTTGTCAATTTTGAAAACCGTAATATTATGGCTTTTCTGATTGGCAACAAGTAAGAAATTTCCATCCGGACTCAGAGCAAAGTTTCTTGGCCAGTCGCCACGGCAGGAAACAGTACCCTTCCATATTAATTTCTGTGTGCGGTCATCAATTTCAAAAATTGCTATAGAGTTATGCCCCCTGTTAGATCCATACAGAAATCTCGCACAGGAAGAGACATGTATGTCTGCACAGTAGCTGGTTTCTGTATAGCCGGGGGGTAAGGTGCTTACAGTCTGAAATTTTTTCCATGTACCTTTCCGGTTTTTCAGGGCAGTAATTGTAGAATTAAGTTCGTTGATTACATAAATCACTTCCTTCTCCGGGAGGAAGTCGAAATGACGCGGTCCCGCGCCCGGGCTAAGTTTAACGTGCTTTTGCTTTGCCGGGACCAGTTTGTTGTTTTCCAGATTATAGATATTCAGGAGATCGGTCCCCAGATCAGCACTGTAAACCTTGCTACCGGAGGGACCGAAGCGGATTGAGTGGGCATGGGGGGCAGACTGCCTTGATTTATCAGGCCCCGATCCACTGTTAATTATTGTTGAAGATGCAGGCAAAATAAATCCTTCAGCGGTTACGGGATAAAGTGATGTTGTTCCGCCGCCATATGTGGCAATGGCTAAATAGTTACCGTCGGGAGAGACGTCAACATGACAAGGACCGCTACCGTGTGAATCCCTTCTGTTGATAAATTCTATTACCCCATTACTTTTTATATGCCAGGCTTCGACAAATCCGTCCGGTTTATTTTGTTGTGAAGGCATTCGGGTAACAACATAAAGCGTATTCCGGTCAGGTGATATTTTCAGAAAGGAAGGGTTAGACATACTTTCAAATGTTGCATTCAATGTGATCTCTCCAGTTTGATTGTTAAAATTACACAGGTAAATCCCCTTAGCACCTTCTGAGGTAAAAGTTCCTACATAAAATTTATCTGACCCGCTATTTTGACCTGAACCGGAAATAAAAACGAAAAAGAAAAGGATACTGATAAAAATGATTTTTTTCATTCGTTTAAGATTTTATAATTACTTGTAACAAATTAATTAAAAATTTGGGAACAAATGGGACTCTGCCTGATTTTGTCGGCAGATAAGGCACTTCGCTCTCGCATATTCTTTTTAACCATCCAATTATGTGTTATTTTTTGATAAAAAAGTACATGTCGTTTCATATTATTGGAACATTGAAATTATTACTTTTTAAGTTCCATGTAAAATATTTGTTTCAAAAAGGGAATAAATTCAAAAAAAATTCCTATTTTGGTACAAAATTTACAAACAATGGACGAAAACAAAAATTTTTGAAGATGGCAAAGCAAAAAAATAACAATAAGTATAAATATAATATATTTATTGTTGAGGACAATGCACTTTATGCACAGGTTTTAAAAAAGCATCTGATTTCTGAAAATTATCTTGTAAAAGTGTTTTACAATGGCAGGGATTGTCTGGCGGAGTTGGACAATCAAAAGCCTGATGTACTCACCTTGGATTATACTCTTCCCGACATCAGCGGATATGATGCGTTAAAAGGTATTCAGGAAAAATCACCGGATACCCATATCGTTATTATCTCAGCCCAGGAAAGCATTAACACTGCTATTGAGCTTATGAAAAAGGGCGCTTACGATTATATCACAAAAGCCTCTGATACAAGAGAAAGGCTTAGTAATGTGATTAAAAATATTTATAAGTCCGATCAATTAAAGCGGGAAAATATCAGGTTAAAGGATGCTGTAAGAGAGCGTTATAATTTCAGAAAGCTCATCAAAGGGAACAGTCGTGAAATTGATCATGTATTTTCTTTAATGGAAAAAGCCACCCAAACAAACATTTCTGTATCAATAAGTGGAGAAACAGGTACTGGCAAAGAGCTGGTAGCCAAAGGAATACATTACAATTCGGCAAGATGCAGCAAGCCTTTTGTTGCCGTTAATGTTTCGGCTATACCTGAAGGACTTATAGAGAGTGAGCTTTTCGGTCATGAAAGGGGAGCGTTTACAAGTGCAGAATTTCGTAAGACTGGTAAGTTTGAATTAGCTAATACAGGAACTCTTTTTCTGGACGAGATTTCTGATTTGAATATGAGCTTGCAGGCCAAATTGCTCAGGGTCATACAGGAAAGGGAGTTAACAAGGGTAGGAGGTACCGATCTTATTCCGCTTGATGTGCGTATTCTGACTGCTACTCATAAAAATCTTGCAAAATTGGTATCGGAAGGCAAATTCAGACAGGATTTGTATTACCGGCTGCTCGGACTGCCGATTGAATTGCCTCCTTTACGTCAGAGGGGTAATGATGTGATTTTGCTGGCCAGGTATTTCGTCAACGAGTTTTGTAAAGAGAATGATATGAATTCCAAGAGTATTTCCGATGAAGCCAGGCGAGTGTTGTTTTCCTATCATTTTCCGGGAAATATCCGTGAGTTAAAAGCATTAATGGAACTGGCATGTGTCTTGACAAACAGTGATACCATCAAACCCGGTCATTTGAATTTGAGGGTTGAAGAAAATGTACATCATTTACTCTCCGACGAAAAGACATTGGAAGAGTATAATCATGAGATAGTAAAATATTTTCTTAATAAGTATAACCAGAATGTGAGACTTGTTGCAGCAAAGCTGGAGATTGGCAAATCAACTATTTACAGGATGTTACAGAAAAAAGAATTATCTTTTAACTGAGTCTGTTTATAAAGTCTGCTGACTGCTTTACTTAAAAAAAATCCCATGCAAAAAAAGATTCCATCTTAAATAAAAAGACGGAATCTTTTGTTATTATATTTCGGAATTTTTTATAATCCAGACTTTATCTATCTGATATTTGCCTGTGCGGCTGCAACACGTGCAATAGGCACACGGTAAGGAGAACAGCTAACGTAATCCATTCCGACACTGTCGCAGAACATTACAGATGATGGTTCACCTCCATGTTCGCCACAGATACCAATTTTAAGATTTGACTTTGCTCCGCGTCCTTTCTCGACACCCATTTTTACCAGTTGTCCTACACCTTCCTGGTCAAGTACCTGGAACGGGTCATGTTTCAGTATTCCCTTCTCGATATAAACCGGCAGGAATTTACCCGCATCATCCCTGGAATACCCGAAGGTCATCTGGGTAAGGTCATTTGTTCCGAATGAGAAGAATTCGGCCACTTCTCCTATCTGGTCAGCAGTAACCGTAGCGCGGGGCACTTCGATCATAGTACCTACCAGGTAATCTATTTTTGAGTTTTTTTCTTCAAATACTTTTTGAGCAGTTTCGTGGATAATATCGGCCTGCAGTTTAAATTCTTTGACTGTACCGATAAGAGGAACCATTATTTCCGGACGGGCATCAATTCCCTCTTGTTTCAGCTCCACAGCAGCCTCGAGTATTGCTCTCGCCTGCATTTCCGTAATTTCAGGATATGTATTTCCTAGTCGGCAGCCACGATGTCCCAGCATCGGATTGAATTCACTAAGGTCATTCACCATTGTTTGAACTTCTTCGACTGAAATACCCATTTCATCTGCCATTTCTTTTTGGTTCTCGGGTTCATGAGGAACGAATTCATGGAGAGGCGGATCAAGTAGTCTTATAGTTACACCGTAACCTTCCATTGCTTTCAAGATACCTTTGAAATCTTCACGCTGATAAGGTAACAATTTATCCAATGCTTTTCTCCTTGCGTCTTCAGTTTTTGCAAGTATCATCTCGCGCATGGCTTTAATTCTGTCGCCCTCAAAAAACATATGTTCTGTCCTGCAAAGTCCGATACCTTTAGCTCCAAATTTTCTTGCTGTTTTTGCATCATTGGGAGTATCGGCATTTGTTCTGACGCTCATGCGGGTATATTTATCGGCTAAATCCATGATCGTTGCAAAATCTCCTGTCATATCAGGATTTTTAGTAGGAATTTTACCTTCATATACTTTTCCTGTTGAACCATCCATTGAAATCCAGTCACCCTCATTAAATTCCTTACCGTCAATTGTCATTGTACGGGATTTATAGTTGATTTTAACGGTGCCGGCTCCTGAAACACAACATTTTCCCATTCCGCGGGCTACAACCGCTGCATGAGAGGTCATTCCACCGCGGGTTGTCAGTATACCTTGTGCAATATGCATGCCTTCAAGATCCTCTGGTGAAGTTTCTGTACGTACCAGTACTGAAGCATCGAACTTGTTTGCCTCATCGGCAAAAAACACTATTTGTCCTGTTGCTGCTCCCGGTGATGCAGGAAGTCCCTTTGCAACAACCTGGGCTGTTTTAAGCTCCGAAGGTACGAATACAGGGTGCAGCAATTCATCAAGTTTATTAGGATCGATACGGGACAAGCTGGTCTTATCATCAATTTTTTTCTGTTTCAGCATGTCAACTGCAATTTTCACCATTGCGGCACCGGTGCGTTTTCCTGTACGTGTTTGTAGTAACCACAGCTTACCTTCCTGAATGGTAAATTCAAGGTCCTGCATATCTTTATAGTGGTCTTCAAGCTTTTGCTGTGTTTCGTTCAGTTGCTTGTAAATTTCAGGCATTGTTTCTTCCAGCGAAGGATATTTGGAAGCTCTTTCTTCTTCGCTTATACCCTGAAGCTTTGCCCATTTTCTTGACCCTTCAAGAGTGATTTCCTGTGGAGTACGGATACCTGCTACTACATCTTCACCCTGGGCATTGATAAGATATTCTCCGTTGAATACGTCCTCTCCGGTAGCGGCATCGCGAGTGAATGCTACTCCCGTAGCTGAATTGTCGCCCATATTACCAAATACCATTGCCTGAACATTTACTGCTGTTCCCCATTCGTCAGGTATTTGTTCCATACGGCGGTAATATATGGCGCGTGAATTGTTCCAGCTATTGAACACTGCTCCGATTGAACCCCAGAGTTGTTCCCACGAATCCGTGGGGAATTCTTTTCCAGTAACTTTTGAAACTGCAGATTTAAATCTTTTTACCAGTTCCTGAAGATCTTCAGTAGTGAATTCAGTATCCAACTCAATACCTTTTTCCTCTTTTAATTCATCTATTATATCTTCAAAAGGATCATTTTCTTCCTTACTGGCTGGTTTCATATCCATTACCACATCACCGTACATTTGAATAAAGCGCCGGTATGAATCCCATGCAAAGCGGGCGTTCCCAGATTTTTTGGTTATTGCCTCCACAGCCTCATCGTTTAAGCCAAGATTTAATACTGTGTCCATCATTCCCGGCATTGAAGCACGGGCTCCCGACCTGACCGACAGAAGGCAGGGATTTTCATAATCTCCAAACTTCATCCCGGTCAGTTCTTCAACTTGTTTAACAGCGGCTTCCACTTCCGGTTTAATTAATTCGAAAGTTTTTTCCTGTCCCTCTTCGTTATACATTGTGCATACTTCTGTTGTAATCGTGAATCCGGGTGGCACGGGAACGCCTATTAAATTCATCTCTGCAAGATTTGCCCCTTTGCCGCCAAGCAGATTTTTCATGTTAGCTCTACCTTCAGCTTTGCCTGCGCCGAAGGTATATACATTTTTTGCCATAATTATTTTATTTTTTGATGTTACTAATAATATAAATTGTTACCTATAACAAGGTTGCAAAAGTATATTTATTTTTTTACAATAGAAATAATTTATCCCTGTTACCTGATTATGATAATCATCAGATAATATGGTCACGGTTTTGTTTTTAAAAAATCCTATTCAAGATGATGAATCGTTTTATAAAGAAAATGCATAAAATGATAAAACCTGTCTGTAATTAATAGCTTTTCGTACTTCTGTCAAAAATTCATCCGGTTGCTGTTTTTCAGCAAGATTTTCATATCAGGATTGATTTAAAGAGACATATTGTCCATTATATTTAAATGGTTTGTATTTTGTTATTACTATCTGATAAATAAAAGGTTAAACAGATGAATCTAAATAATTTTACTATAAAAGCACAGGAAGCCATACAGCATGCTTCCCAGATAGTCGGCGGAAAAAACCAGCAGGCTATTGAAACAGGACATATTTTAAAAGGTTTGATCCATTCGGCTGAGAATGTTACGGAATTTATTTTAAAGAAGCTGGGAGTTAATATATCAGTATTCCAGCAGGCATTGGATAAAATTATTGAATCATATCCTGTAGTGACAGGTGGAGAAGCTTATTTGTCTTCCACGGCTAACCGGGTTTTGCAAAAGTCTTTGGCTTTAGCGCAAGAGATGGGTGATCAGTATGTTTCAGTGGAACATATTCTTCTCGCTTTACCTGATGCCAATGATCCTGTCAGTCGTTTGATGAAAGAT
Organism: uncultured Prolixibacteraceae bacterium; assembly: GCA_964611525.1. Lineage (GTDB taxonomy): Bacteria > Bacteroidota > Bacteroidia > Bacteroidales > Prolixibacteraceae > JAAYJR01. Next base: position 16,673 of record CAZTAL010000090.1, on the reverse strand, counting down.
AATGGCATAACCCGAAAAGATTTGCAAAAAGCAGTCGGGGAGCTTAGAAAAGGCTCTAAAGTGGACAGTCAGACAGCAGAGGATAGATTTAATTCGCTAAACAGGTTTGCTTTGAATCTTAATGAGCGAGCCCGTTCAGGAAAGCTTGATCCTGTCATTGGCCGTGATGAAGAGATACGCCGTATACTTCAAATTCTTTCCCGGCGCACAAAAAATAATCCTATCTTAATAGGTGATCCCGGAACTGGGAAAACAGCTATTGCCGAGGGACTGGCACACCGGATTGTCAGGGGAGATGTTCCTGAGAATCTTAAGACCAAACAGGTTTTTTCGTTAGATATGGGAGCTTTAATTGCAGGGGCAAAGTATAAAGGTGAATTTGAAGAACGGCTTAAAGCTGTTGTTCATGAAGTAGTCCACTCTAACGAAGAGGTAATCCTTTTCATAGATGAAATACATACCCTTGTAGGTGCAGGTAAGAGTGAAGGTGCCATGGATGCAGCCAACATTCTTAAGCCGGCACTTGCCCGTGGTGAGTTAAGAGCTATCGGGGCCACCACTTTTGGCGAATACCAGAAATATTTTGAAAAGGATAAAGCTTTGGAGCGTCGGTTTCAGGTGGTGCATGTTGATGAACCCGACAGGCTGAGTGCTATTTCAATACTGCGCGGTATCAAGGATCGTTATGAAAGTCATCATAAGGTACGAATAAAAGACGATGCTATTATTGCAGCGGTAGAGCTTTCACAAAGATATATTTCCGATCGTTTTTTACCTGATAAAGCTATCGATCTTATGGATGAGGCTGCAGCCAAACTGCGTCTGGAGATGGATTCCATTCCTGAAGAGCTGGACGAGATTGAGCGCAGGATTAAGCAACTGGAGATTGAACGTGAAGCTATTAAGCGTGAAAAGGATGAGGAAAAAGTGGCATCACTGAATGAAGATATCTCAAATTTGAAAGAAGATCGTTCACGACTTCGCTCCAAATGGCAGCACGAAAAATCGATTATTGATGCTATTCAGAAAAAGAGGGCTGAAATAGATGATTACAGGGTAGAAGCAGAAGAAGCCGAGAGACAGGGACACTATCAAAGAGTGGCAGAATTAAGGTATGGCAAGATCAAAGAAACTGAAAATGAGATTGAGGAATTGAACAAAGAACTTCAGAAACTGAAAGAAAATGAAAGTCTTATTAAGGAGGAAGTTGATTCCGAGGATATTGCAGAAGTAGTAGCCAGATGGACAGGTATTCCCGTATCTAAAATGTTACAGAGTGAAAGAGAAAAGTTACTTAAAATGGAAGATGAATTGCACAAGAGGGTTGTCGGTCAGGATGAAGCTATTGCGGCTGTGTCGGATGCCGTACGCCGTAGCCGGGCCGGACTGCAGGATGAGAAAAGACCTATCGGGTCATTTATATTCCTGGGATCAACAGGTGTGGGAAAGACCGAACTGGCAAAGGCACTGGCAGAATACCTTTTCAATGATGAAAACATGATTACCCGTATAGATATGTCTGAATACCAGGAAAAATTTTCTGTTACCAGGCTCATTGGCAGTCCCCCTGGATATGTAGGATACGAGGAAGGAGGACAGTTGACCGAGTCGGTACGTCACAAACCATATTCTGTTGTGCTTTTCGATGAAATCGAGAAGGCTCATCCGGATATTTTTAATGTTCTGCTTCAGGTATTGGACGATGGGCGCCTTACAGATAATAAGGGGCGGACAATCGATTTTAAGAATACAATAATTATAATGACATCAAACCTCGGATTTCATATTTTTCAGGAAAGTCTTGAGAATATGAAGCCTGAGAATAAAGAGGAATTTTTTGAAGAGACCCGGAATAAGTTACTGGAGTTATTGAGAAAATCCATAAGGCCCGAGTTTCTGAACAGAATTGATGATACGATTGTATTTACGCCACTTTCAGAAGCTGATATCAAGAGAATTGTGAAATTACAATTTGAACAGGTAGTTAAACGCTTGTCAGGAACTGACCTCAGTATTAATATCACCGATTCTGCAATAGAGTGGCTTGCTGCCATTGGATACGATCCCCATTTTGGCGCCCGGCCGGTTAAAAGGATACTTCAAAAATATATACTCAATGAGTTGTCTAGAAAAATACTGGCAGGTCAGGTTGAGAAGAACAAACCAATTGAAATTGATGCTGAAGGAGATCACTTAATGTTCAGAAATTAATTGATTTTTTCAAAGGATTCCATTCTGAAATTTTAAGTAAGATGGAATCTTTAGAAATATGGATTCCCTCAACATGGTCATTTACGAATAGTGACTGAAATTTTTCCGGAGTCATTTAATTATTAATTTGGATAAAGTTTAGAACTGATGAATCATTCCAGTTTTTTCAGATAAGCTGACAGTTCTCCTGATGCTTTTTTTAGCTTATCTTCAACTTTTTTTATCAATGGGGGCAATTTTTTCATATCCCCTTTTTTTGCAAGAAGCTGTATTTTCCTAAGTTTATTTCCTGTTTCCTCCATTAAGAATATCATTGCTGAGGATTTGGCTGTATGGGCCTCTCTGGACAGAGCCTCATAATTATTCTCGGCCAGGTATTTTTTCATATTGGAAATAAAATCGGGTATCTGCTTAATGAAAATGTTGATAAGTTCTTTTTTAAATTCAATATCCCCTTTGGCTATTTCTTCAACATAGCTCATTCTGACGTAATCGAATTTTTCTTTCATATCATTATAATTGTTTATTTTAATGGTATGAGATGGAACTCGTCATTTATAATGTTTCTCCTGTGTGTACGATAGTGCATGACTCGTTTCATCCCTTTCGTTATAATTGAGTTCAGTATAAAAAATAAAATTTTTATTTATATTATCTTTGTGGTTTTTACAATTAACTATAAATAAATTTAATAAATTTTAATATCTTTTCTAAAAAAGGTATGAGACGCCTTTTTTTGAGGCTGTCTATAAAGTCTGCTGACCTCATCCTCAAAATGGTCATTTACGAATAGTAAACTTACATTTTTCGGACTTCACAAGCTTTCTATTCTATGCTCTTTACTTAAAGGACAAACACCTTTTTTAGACAATACGAATAATTTATTTTAACAAATTGTCTAATTTAGTGCAAAAAATTGGATTTTTATATCAGAAAGGCGGTGATAAATTTCAAAGCAATATTTGAATTCATAGTTTTGAGGTAAAAAAACATAAAGAGAAAAAATTTAAATTTGAGATGAAGAAAACAGCATTAAATGAAATACATAAAAAAGCCGGGGCAAAAATGGTCGAATTTGCCGGTTTTGAAATGCCTCTCGAATATAGCGGGATAAGGGATGAGCACTTGGCTGTCCGTAACTCCTCAGGAGTCTTTGATGTTTCACATATGGGTGAATTTTGGGTCACAGGGAAAAATGCCCTTCCCTTGCTGGGAAAGATATCTTCCAATGATCCAGCTGCTTTAATGGAGGGGCAGGCACAGTATTGTTGTTTGCCGAATGGTAAAGGAGGGATAGTGGATGATCTTTTGGTATATTGCTTTGGCAATGATAAATATTTGATGGTAGTTAATGCTTCTAATATTGAAAAAGACTGGGACTGGATAGTCAGTCACAATGAATACGGTGCAGAGCTGGATAACGCTTCTGAACGTATCAGTCAGTTGGCTGTACAAGGACCAAAGGCGGGGGATATTTTACAAAAACTTACCAATGTTGATTTGTCCGGGATTAAATTTTATCATTTTGTGGCAGGTGAAATGGCTGGCATAAAAAATGTTATCATTTCTGCAACGGGTTATACGGGGGCAGGAGGATTTGAATTGTATTGCGATAATGAACATGCGACTAAATTGTGGAAAACCGTTTTTGAGGCTGGTAGGGGTACGGGCATAAAACCGGCCGGACTGGGAGCAAGGGATACTTTGCGGCTTGAGATGGGCTACTGCCTTTACGGTAATGATATTGACGATACTACTTCCCCTATTGAGGCCGGTTTGGGATGGATCACCAAATTCACTGACGGCCGCCATTTCATCGACCGTGATTTTTTGATGATGCAGAAAAAGGAAGGAGTGACACGCCGGTTACGGGGATTTGTTTTAAAAGAAAAGGGCATTCCCCGTAAAGATTATGAGATTGTCAACTCTCCTTATTCGGGAGAAAATGTAATAGGGCGGGTCACTTCCGGAACCTTGTCGCCAGTGCTTAACAAAGGAATAGGAATGGGATATGTAACTCGTGAGTATTCAGCATTAGGAACTACCGTTTTCATAAGAATCAGGAAAAAAATCATTCCAGCCGAAATTGTTAAAATGCCTTTTATTTAATGTTTGTCAATAAAGTCAAGCATAACGCAGTCAGCGGACTTTATAGACGGATTCTATTTAGTTTTATGGATATTAATTATTTATAAAATAATTTCTGTTTAATATCTTTTTTTTGCCATTAATGTCATTCTTTTTTAGAATAACATAAATTTGTAAGCTTTAATTATTCAATATTTTAGTATATAAAACCATAAAAAAATGAAAAAGCACAATTTTTATGCAGGGCCCTCTATTTTGCCTGAATTTACAAAGGAAAAGACTGCTGAAGCTACCATTAATTTTGAAGGGACAGGTTTGTCGGTGATGGAAATTTCACACAGAAGCAAGGAATTTGCGGCCGTTATGAGTGAAGCAAGGGAATTAACAAAGGAGCTTCTGGAAGTTCCCGACGGTTATTCTGTTCTTTTCCTGCAGGGAGGTGCCAGTCTGCAGTTCTTGATGGTACCATATAATTTAATGAAAAATAAATCAGCTTATCTTAATACAGGTTCATGGGCAACAAAAGCCATCAAAGAAGCAAAATATTTCGGTGAAGTGGTGGAAGTAGCTTCCTCAAAGGACGCCAATTTTACTTATATACCGCGAGAATACGAGGTGCCCGCTGATGCCAGCTATTTGCATATTACAACCAATAACACCATTTACGGTACTGAATTAATGGAGATACCGGATGTTGATATACCGCTGGCCGCAGATATGTCTTCTGATATCTTCAGCAGGACTTTTGATGTATCCAAATTCGACATTATCTATGCCGGTGCACAAAAGAATCTCGGTCCTTCAGGAGTTGCACTTGTGATAGTCAGGGATGATGCTCTCGGTAAAGTTGACAGGGTGGTGCCCACCATGCTGAATTATAAAACACATATTGATAAAGATTCCATGTTCCATACTCCCGCTACCCTTCCTGTTTTTTCCTGTTTGCAGACTCTGCGCTGGCTAAAGGAAAAAGGAGGAGTAGAGGCAATTGAAAAAATTAATATTGAAAAGGCCAACATGCTGTATAACGAGGTGGACAGGAATAAGCTGTTCATTCCTACTGTGAAGAATGAGGAAGACCGTTCACGTATGAATGTTACTTTTGTTATGGCACCGGAATATGCCGAGTTGGAAAATGATTTTCTGGAATTTGCTTCTCAGAAAGGGATGGTTGGCATCAAGGGTCACAGGTCAGTGGGAGGCTTCAGGGCTTCAATCTACAATGCAATGCCTGTTGAAAGTGTGAATGCGCTTATAGAAACTATGCAGGATTTTGAGAAAAATAAATAACCGGGTATTATTTTGTTTGATGACCATAATAAAACCGTTCAGAGGACTTCGTCCCCCGAAAGAAATTGTAGAAGAACTGTCCTGCCTACCGTATGATGTAATGAATAGTAAAGAAGCCATGGAAATGGCTCGTGGAAAAGAGAAATCTTTAATCCGCATCACACACGCAGAAATCGAGTGCCCGGGAATACGGGATATTCATTCCGAAACAGTTTATAAAAAAGCTCTTGCGAATTTTTGTGCTTTTCAGGATAAGGGTTGGCTTGTAGCGGATGACAAACAGGTATTTTATATTTACGCCCAGACAATGAACGGTCGGACACAATATGGTATAGTGGGAGGAGCATCATGTGCAGATTATGAAAAGGGTGTGATCAAAAAGCATGAGCTGACACGGCCTGAGAAGGAGGAGGACCGCATGGTACTTACACGATACCTGAATGCCAATATAGAACCGGTATTTTTTGCATATAGAGCGGTTGAGGAGATCGACAACATTGTTGAAGATGTGGCCGGCAGTAATGAACCCGAATATGATTTTGTTTCTAAAGATGGCTTCAGACATCAGTTCTGGACGATAAACGATACGGAAAAGAACAGGAATATTCAAGAGCTTTTTTCCCGGAAGGTTCCCTGCACTTATGTGGCTGACGGTCACCACCGTACCGCAGCAGCCGCACGTGTAGGCCTGGAAAAAAAAGCACGAAATCCTGACCACACGGGAAACGAATCCTATAATTATTTTATGGCTGTTCATTTTCCCGATAACCAGCTTCAGATAATTGATTATAACAGGGTCGTGACTGACCTGAACGGAAAGACGAATGAAGAATTTCTGGCGGAACTGAATAAAAGTTTCAGTATCGTGAAAACGGGGACGAAAATATTTAAACCTTCACGTTTACATGAATTCGGTCTTTATATGTCTGGGAACTGGTATAAACTTACTGCTAAGGGAGGGACTTACAACGATGATGATCCTATAGATGCACTTGATGTTACTATCTTATCGAAACATGTTTTGGAACCGATATTGAACATTGGTGATCTGCGCACATCGAAACGGATCGATTTTGTGGGTGGCATCCGTGGTTTGTGTGAGCTTAAAAAGAGTGTCGACTCGGGTAAAATGAAAGCTGCTTTCGCCCTTTATCCGGTATCTATGAAACAGCTTACAGACATTGCAGACTCTGGCAAAATAATGCCTCCCAAAACCACTTGGTTCGAACCCAAACTAAGGTCGGGACTGGTAATTCATAAACATTAAAATTGTTATATGATTAATTGTTTTTAGCTTTGAAGGAAAATATAAATTTCGGAGTATACTCATATATGGATATAGAAAAGGTATCATTAGCGGAAATTTATAAAAGAACGAGGACTGACAGGGATATTTTTCAAGAATTAATGCCTTTGAAAATAAAGGAAGTACTTCTTATTGCTACACTTTATGATTCATATTCTATTGTCAGGGAAGGTCAGTTCAGTGATAAGATATATGGTGAATATCTGCAATTAAATTTGTCGGCTGCGCCTCGGTTCACAAATGTTAATTCCACTGAAGATGCTCTGGAGGCATTGGATTGCCGTGAATTTGACCTTATTATTGTTATGGCGGGGCTTGATAAAGACAAGGCAGTAAAAACTTCCCGTGAGGTGGGTATGGCTTACCCGTCTATACCTCTGCTGCTTCTTGCTAATAATAATGCCGATTTGAAATTTTTCCAGGCTGAGGGTAGAAAACTGGATTTTATTGATCGTATTTTCGTGTGGAATGGTAATTCCAATGTGTTTCTGGCAATGATAAAATATATTGAAGATAAAAAGAATGTTGCCCAGGATACACGCAACGGAAATGTCCGTGTAATACTGCTGGTAGAAAACAGCATCCGGTTCTATTCCCGGTACCTTCCTATGCTATATACTATCATAATGACCCAGACGCAGATTCTCGTCCAGGAAGATGCTCAGAACGAATTGCATAAATTGTTAAAGATGAGAGGAAGGCCTAAAGTTCTTCTAGTTGATAGTTACGAAGAGGCTGTTAAAATCATTGATAGCTTCCGTAATTATATGTTATGTGTGATTTCTGATGTAAGGTTTGAAAGAAATGGCAGTGAGGATGAGGATGCCGGTATAGATCTTTTAAAATACACTAATGATACCTTAAAATACAGAATACCTGTATTATTGCAATCGCGGGATATCTCAAATGCCGGTCGTGCCAGGGAAATTCAGGCCGATTTTATCAATAAGAATTCTGAAAATCTGTCGATGGACATCCTGAACTTTGTACACCGCCAACTGGGATTTGGCAATTTTGTGTTTAAAGGAACGGACGGAAAACCCATTACTGAAGCCGGAAACTTAAGGGAATTCCGTGAAAAGTTTCGTGAGATACCGGCTGATAGTCTTTTATATCATGCCAGGCGCAATTCTTTTTCAACATGGCTTATGGCGCGGGGAGAAATAAAGATGGCAGAACTACTGCGTCGGGTAAAGACCGAAGATTTTGAATCACCCGGAGATTTGAGAAGGTTTTGCCTCGATGTATTTCAAAATGTTGAGTTTGAAAAATATAAAGGCACTATAGTAAATTTTGAACCTTCCATGCTTAAATCGAACCGGATGATTGTGCGGATGGCAAAGGGTTCACTTGGCGGAAAGGGACGTGGTATTGCTTTTATATCAAATTTTATAGAAAATATCGATTTTCAAAAGCTTATTTCAGGAATGAACATTCGTATTCCCGCAACAACGATCATTGGTTCTCTTGAATTCAGAAAGTTTCTGGAAATTAATAGTTTAAGTGATGATATTTATTCATTGAATGATTACAATACCATCAGACAGTATTTTTTAAAATCGGAGTTTGAAGAAAAATTAAAAAACCGTTTGACAGAATACCTGATGCGGATAAACAAGCCCCTTGCAGTGAGGTCATCGGGAATGTTTGAGGATTCATTGTTGCAGCCATTTTCCGGCGTATATGCCACTTACATTATTCCTAATAACCACCCCGATTTTTCAGAGCGTTACAATCAGTTGGAGACGGCAATTAAACTTGTTTATGCAAGTATTTTTACAGAATCGGCACAGGCCTACTTCGATGCTATATATTATAATATTGAGGAAGAAGAAATGGCAGTAGTGATACAGGAGCTCGTGGGCCGTGATTACAATGGTAAATATTATCCCCCGGTTTCCGGTGTCGCACAGTCGTACAATTATTACCCCGTATCGTATATGCAGCCGGAGGATGGTTTTTCCGTTGCTGCCTTAGGACTGGGAATGTATGTTGTAGGAGGAGAAAACTCATTCCGTTTTTGCCCGAAATATCCGGCTATCAATCCGTCAAGCCTCAGAGATCTTCTCAGAGACTCTCAAAGACATTTTTATGCACTTGATCTGAAAAAATCCAAAGTTGACCTTATCACCAAAGGGGAAAACGCTGCCATAAAAAAATATAGGATAGAGGAGGCAGGGCATGACAGCACTCTGGATCATACCGCATCCACTTATATTATAGAAAATGATGAATTGGTACCTTCTGTCGTAGCAGAAGGCCCCAGGGTAATTGATTTTGCCAATATTCTTAAATATAATTATATACCTCTGGCTGAAACATTGCAGTTATTATTAAAACTTTTCAGGGAAGCTATGGGTTCACCGGTAGAAATAGAATATGCAATAGATATGGAACCGGGTGAGAACAACCTGCCTACATTTTATCTTTTACAGATAAAGCCGCTTATTCGGGTAGAGGAAGAATTTGATATCGATCTGGATTCAGTTGATCGTAACGGGATCATCATGTATGCTGAAATGGGCATGGGAAACGGAAGAATTGATAATATCAGGGACGTTGTATATGTAGATCCCGACAGTTTTGACAGAACCAAAACAAGACAGATGGCCAATGAGATCAGCAGGATTAACAGGGAGATTGAGAAAAAGGGGAAAGAATATATTCTGATAGGCCCGGGAAGATGGGGGTCACAGGATCCTTATACCGGCATTCCGGTACTTTGGTCAAATATTTCAAATGCCCGTGTAATTGTTGAAATGGGATTACCTGATTTTCCGCTTGATCCCTCATTGGGGTCACATTTTTTTCATAATGTAACATCAATGAATGTAGGATATTTTTCTGTAGCCTGCTGTTCAAATAAGGCTCTTTTGAAAATGGAAGAATTAAAATCGCAAAGAATTGTAAATGAAACAGGATTTATAAGGCATGTAGAATTTGAGAAACCATTGTTGATTATGATGAACGGAAAGGAACAAAGGGCAGTTATCAGTTATTCATAAAACTTATTGTTAATTAATTTTCAAACTTTTCTATAAGATATATTAATAATTCGGCTTTCCATTTTATCCATTATCTTTGCAACCTGAAATATTTTAACTTAATTTGTTTAATATGATATTTATATGGTGAATAATTATTTATTTACCGGATGAAACGTAACGCAGTCAGCGGACTTTATAGAAAGATTTAAATAGTAACTATTGTTGCACAAAAAAAATAATATCTTATGAGTAACATTTTCTTTTTAGTTCCATTAGCCTCAATTATGGCGTTAGCTTTTGCATGGTTTTTCTTTAAATCCATGATGAAGAATTCAGAAGGAACAGCTCGCATGAAAGAGATTGCCCAGTATGTAAGGGAAGGTGCAATGGCATATCTTACAAGGCAATACAGGGTAGTTACCCTGGTGTTTGTAATTCTGTTTGTGTTGCTGACAATAATGGCCTATTTCAATGTTCAGAATCCATTTGTTCCCGTGGCTTTTCTTACGGGTGGATTCTTCTCTGGCCTTTGTGGTTTTCTTGGTATGAAAACTGCAACTTTTGCATCGGCACGTACTGCTCATGGAGCATCAAGCTCTCTCAACAAAGGTTTGCAGATAGCATTCCGGAGTGGTGCGGTAATGGGTTTGGTAGTTGTTGGTTTTGCCCTGCTTGATATCGCAGCCTGGTTCCTGATACTGAATAAGCTGGTTTACACTCCTGAAAATATGACAAACGGACTGCACTTTCTGGGTCTTAATCTGGTACATGCTCACCCGGAGTATGTGGTTAACGGTGTATTGACTGAGGCAGGTGTTCGCACTAAGCTTGTAGAAATAACCGTTACCATGCTTACCTTCGGTATGGGTGCTTCCACCCAGGCTCTGTTTGCACGTGTCGGAGGCGGCATATATACCAAAGCAGCCGATGTCGGAGCTGACCTCGTGGGTAAGGTGGAAGCAGGGATTCCCGAAGATGATCCCCGTAATCCCGCTACTATTGCTGACAATGTTGGTGATAATGTAGGTGATGTTGCAGGCATGGGCGCCGACCTTTATGAATCATATGCCGGTTCAATACTTGCTACTGCCGCATTGGGAGCCTCGCTGCCCGCATTGGTTCTGCGCGATGCAGGACTCGATGCATACAAGGCAGTTCTTGCACCCATGATAGTCGCAGCCGTGGGTATTGTACTTTCTATTTTAGGTATATTTATGGTACGTGCCAAAGAGTCGGCTACCCAGAAGAACCTGTTGAATGCCTTGCTTCTCGGTACTGGTGGCAGCTCGGCACTTATATTGCTGGCGATGATAGGCCTTGTGCTCGTAGGTTGGGTTACCTGGGGAGTTTTCTGGGCTGTAGTTATCGGGTTGGCAGCAGGGGTTATAATCGGACAGGCAACAGAGTATTTTACGTCAGATGAGTATAAACCCACCAAAGGAATTGCCAGACAAGCCCAGCAGGGACCGGCAACTACTATTATCGACGGACTTGCTGTGGGAATGTATTCCACATGGATACCTGTAGTGACTATAGTACTTGGAATTATCGGTGCATTCATGGCTGCAGGCGGAACACAGCATTTTGCCATGGGTGTTTACGGAATCGGTTTTGCTGCCGTTGGTATGCTTTCAACACTGGGAATAACCCTGGCAACCGATGCTTTTGGTCCTATCGCCGATAATGCCGGTGGTAATGCCGAGATGTCGGAACTTGATCCACATGTCCGTGAAAGAACAGATGCACTTGATATGCTTGGAAATACTACTGCCGCTACAGGAAAAGGATTTGCCATCGGTTCGGCAGCGCTTACTGCAATGGCATTGATATCCGCATATATGGAAGAAGTGCGGCTTTGGTTTGATAAAATTGCAAAAGCCGGAGAGGGATTCGTGACAAAAGGCGGATATGTATTTTATAATGAGGTAGTTCCCGCTGTTGAAGAAGGAGTTGAAGTGATAAAGATATCAACAGCCTCTGTAAAGCAATTTTCAGCAGCTTATGATATAACTCTTTTTAATCCCCTGTTCCTGGGAGGTATATTCATCGGTGCAATGATGGCGTTTGTATTTAGCGCTATGACAATGAAAGCTGTGGGTCGTGCTGCCGGTGCTATGGTAGATGAAGTACGCCGCCAGTTTAAAGAGATCAAAGGGATACTGGAAGGTAAAGCTAAGCCCGAATATGCCAAGTGTGTGGCAATTTCTACCAAGGGTGCGCAAAGAGAAATGTTGCTGCCTTCACTGGTTGCAATCATAGTACCTGTTCTGGTTGGTGCTGCCATGGGAGTTGCCGGAGTCGTTGGATTGCTTGCCGGCGGACTAACAACAGGTTTTACACTCGCTGTTTTCATGAATAATGCCGGCGGGGCATGGGATAATGCAAAAAAATATATCGAAAAAGGAGCATACGGTGGTAAAGGCGGTGAAGCTCATAAAGCTAGTGTTGTAGGCGATACAGTCGGCGATCCGTTCAAGGATACTTCAGGTCCTTCTTTAAATATACTTATCAAGCTAATGACAATGGTATCTGTTGTAATGGCAGGTTTAACCGTTACTTTAAGTTTGTTATAGAACACGCCGGACACATAAGAGGTACACAGGTAAAAGCCTGGCGCACACAAAAAATTTTAAAGGCCATCTGCATCAGACGGGTGGTCTTTTTTTGATGCCTGAAAATGAATCTTTTCTAAAAAGCTGAAATAAATGGAATTTGAGAATATAAAAATGTTATTAATGTGTAAGAAAAGGGCGCAAAGTGCCTTTTTCAGGACAGATTCATCTGTAAATAATTATAATTCTGGTTGGTTGTTGAACAAAATATCTTTATATTTAGTTATTTAGTTATTAATCAATTAAAATTTAAAATAATGGCAAATTTATCAACTGCCTACATGGGTATAAAACTGAAAAATCCTCTTATCCTCGGTGCGAGCAACCTGGTGCAAAAACCGGATATTGTCAAACAAGCCGAAGAAGCAGGCATAGGGGCTGTGGTGTATAAATCCCTTTTTGAAGAACAGGTGCAACTGGAAAACCTACAATTATCGGAAGATATTGAGGAGTATGAAAACAGGCATGCTGAAATGCTAAGCCAGTATCCGTCCCTTGAACATGCCGGTCCGAAAGAACATCTTTACAACCTTGAAAAACTGAGAAAAAGTGTTAGTGTACCTCTTATTGCCAGTCTGAATGCCCTTGACAAAGACACATGGGTTGATTATGCTAAAAAACTTGAGAATACAGGAGTTGACGGACTTGAAATGAACTTGTACTTTGTTCCGGGTGATTTTGATATTTCCGGTCAGTCAATTGAGGGAAAGCAGATACAAACAATTAAAAATGTTAAAGAGGCAGTGAATATTCCCGTAAGTGTCAAGCTGAGTCTCTTCTACAGCAATCCGCTCCACTTTATTAAGAAAGCCGATGAGGCTGGTGCGGACGGATTTGTGATCTTTAACCGCTTTTTTCAGCCTGATATCAATGTAAAGAAGGAAGAATTCAGTTTTTTATGGGAATTAAGTCATGGTAAAGATCATATGGTCCCATTGCGATTTGCTGGATTGCTATATGGTAATATCGAGGGGAGTATTTGCGTGAACCGTGGAATTTATACCCCTGCGGATGTTATAAAAATGATACTCGCAGGAGCTGATGCTATCCAGATAGTAAGTACCATTTATAAGAACAAACCGTCATACATTTCGGAAATTCTTTCGGAGATAGATAAATGGATGGCCGATAAAGGTTATAGCAGTCTTGACGATTTCAGGGGAAAACTTTCAAGGAAGAATATCAAAGATCCGTTCGCTTACAGGAGGGCACAATATATTGATATTCTTATGAGTTCGGAGACTGTTTTTAAGAAATACCGTATGGTATGATAAGTCTGTTTATAAAGCCCGCTGACTGCGCTATGCTTGTCCTCCTAATTTATTCAGGAGGGCTTGTCCTCAAAATAGTCATTCACTAGTAAACTCACATTTTTCGGACGGCGCAAGCCTTGTCAACGAACTTTCTATTCCAGACTCTGAAATTTCCGGTTTGGCGTTCATACTGTATATGAATTATCCTGTTTTAGTTATGGATGTCATTAAAATGGTTATTTATTAAATTATCATTTATTCAGCGTAAATATACTTTTAACAGATTATTACTAAAAAAATTCAAGCATTGAATAATTCGCTCATGCATACATTCAATCATTGGAAATGCACATTTTACTGATTTCCTGCTGTGTCTAAAGATATTCAACGGAAACTTCCTTGAAAAATTTGTTGATAAGTATTCTGACGATCCGTTTCACCACAAATTTCCTTAATTCCAGTTCCAGTGGTTGTTCAGGATCTTGGTGAGCCCAGTTGATCCTGGTTCCCAGTATTATTTCGATACTGTCGTGCTGTAGTAACAGTTTTACTACTTTTTCCGGTGGACTGTCACCGAGACGGGTGTCGCTGTCATAGCTTTCGAGTATCTCCTCTACCTTGCCCAGGGTAAGGATGCCTTCGGTAACCATTTCAAAACCCTCCATCTCCGCCGCAGGGGGAAGCATTCCCGTATTTTTGGCTGAATGTTGTATGTTAACCTCTGTATCCAGTTCCCTTGCTATGATCTCCGCAGTTGTGCCGCCGCAAATGATCTTTTTGCCGTTGAAGCTCCTGATCCTGTCCGCAAAATCGTAGTCTTTTATTTTATAAAAAGGAGGTCCCGTTATAAGCATGAACTTACGTGGTTCCCTGAAATATATCACTCCGCAGGTCGTATCGTCTTTTAGTTCAAAGTTGTCATTCATGACTGCCTGGTTCATTATTTTTTTTGCCAGTCTGGCAGCGGAAATATCCGGCATACGGTTAACCTGGTTAATGGCGAATTCAATGATATTTTCCACGCCCCAACCCATAGGATAGCGTTTATAACCTAATCCCGACTGTATTATTCCATCGGTAAGAAATACCAGCCTGTCTTCTTTATATGCTTTGAATTCACTACAGCGGAGCAATTTACCCACATTCTCAGATCCTCTTACTTCAAGTTCATATTCCTCAGGTTGGTATATTTTTTTGTTTCTTATTACCAGTACAGGGGGATTGTCATAGTTAATGATCTTTACCGTACCGTCTGTTTCCATTTCTATGATAGTAAAGGTTGCATAGTTTTCCTTGCCATCACTGCTTTTGGGCAGGGCTTCCATAATGATCCGCGACGATATTTCAGGTTTGGTATGAAATCTGGCATATTTAAGAGCCATTGTTGCTGTAAGGGTGGACAGTACGCTTGCTTTTATTCCGTGTCCGATGCCGTCACTGAGAACCAGAAGAGTACGGCCCTCTTCCCTGAAGATATCTGACTGGAAAGCATCTCCGCAGGCTATTTCTCCCTTTGGCCGCTTCTGCTGAACATTTATCTCTATATGGTATTTCGTATTGTTAGTCACTGCCATATCTGTGTGATTCTATAATGGAATTCAGTAATTCTTCTGTTTCGGCTGCGTTCTCTCCTAAAAGATATGCGATTTTCTGGACGGTTTCAATATTTTGCTTCTTGATGCGTTGTGCCCGGTTTATTATTTCGTCGCGAACAAGGAGAGGGGCTGACATATCCCGTATGACAGCTCCAATTACTTTTTGTTTGTAAAGAGTAACAACGGATACATGAAGCAGTTTGTTGCTATATGTAATATCACGTTCCAGCATTTCTTCACCGGTTTTCATGATATTTGACAACATCTTGAAGATAACTTCAGGAACCAGCTCCTCTACATCAGCCCCTTTAAGTCCGGGAATGGTATCATAAAGTTCTTTTATTTCTTCACCCATTAACCTCGCAAAGCTGGCATTCGAATCCACAACCTTATTGTACTGGTCCATCATTATTATCCCCACATTTATTTTATGTAACATATGGGAAGATATCTCCATCGACTTTTGTGCTCTTTCCAGTCGTTTCTCGGTTTTTTTCAGTTTTGTGACATCATTGATCGATCCCACGATTCCTGTGATATTGGATTTATTATCCCGTATAACAGCTTTGTTCATTACAACATCAAGCATGGAACCATCACTCTGTATAATTTGGGTTTCATAGACCTGTATGTCCGGATTGACAAGCAGTTCTTTGTCCTTTTGTGTATATATGTCGGCCATCTGTTTGGTATGGATTTCATACACTGACTTGCCTATGATCTGTGCCCCCGGTTTCCCAACAAAATTTTCGTGGGCTTTGTTGCACATTTGGTAAATACCTTTTATATCCCTGTAAAATATAGGTATTGGCAGGGCATCAAATATTTTCTGATATAAATCAGGATCATCGATATTTCCGGGCAGGAAAGATTTTTTATCGTAAATCATTTTTTTATTTTTCAGTTAGTAAAATATTTTTGAAAATATAATGAAACCGGCCATAAACCATTGCTCACGCATGAAAATGTTTATATTCATAGTAAGTTCCATTTGTTATCATTTAAAATAAACAATGAGCCAAGTCTAAAAAGGCGCTTCGCGCCCTTTTTAGGCAAATTTAAAAAAAATTATTAAACTGATTTTTAAACATTTATAAAATAACATAAAGTATTAATCAATAAAAATTTTAGTTTTTATACTGAACTCAACAATAATAATTAAATGAAACGAACATGCATTAAAGTATATTAATAAAAAATAAAATGATTCCGAAATAGAGGCTGTAAGACGTGTAATTAGAACAAATTAGCGAAATTTGCAGAGTATTTATGAAGAATCTAAAGGAATACTAATTTAAACCGTGTGTGGGAATATTTTTGTATTAACATTC